>DAOTAZ010000099.1:0-10011 GCA_035382965.1 Chitinispirillaceae bacterium
CTTTTTCAGGGCCAATGTGGGTTTGGCCAAACTAAACCATGATTCCTCCCGGCAAAGAGTTGATATTTTTCTCTTTATCGATGAGGGGCAGCAGGCTCAAATAGATACTGTGATTATCAGCGGTGATGCCGTTGTTGAAACCCCCGGACTGCTAAGGTCAAGCAAAATGGAGCCGGGCAGTCCTCTTATGTTAGACGGGATCGATTCCCTGCAGGAGGAGCTAAGGGTGAGTCTGAACAGTGAGGGTTTCATGTTTGCCGATGTGGTGTGTGGCTATGAACTGGATAGTAACGGCATCATGGCAAAGGTGAATTGTGAAATCGACCGGGGGCCGCTTGTGGTGGCCGGGGAGTTTGATTTCCTGGGGTTGGACAGGGTCAGGGAGGAGGTTGTGGCACGTGAGCTTAAATTCCGAAGCGGACAGGTGTTGACATCCGAATCGATTCAGAGCTCGATAAAAGCCATTTACAGCACAGGCCTGTTTGATTTAGCAGTGATAGAGCCTGTCGATACCTTTTATACACCTGCTCAGAAGGATACTGTGGTTGTTCCGGTATTGATTCAGGTGCGTGAACTGGAACAGATGTTTCAAGTGCAGATCGGGGGTGGTTATCAGTCCGCGGGTGGCTTTTACGCCCAGGTGGAGGCAACTTACCGAAACTTTTTCGGATTAGGGCATCGTTTGACCGGTTCGGGTGAAATCTCTTCCAATTTTTCAGGGCTGCGGCTGACCTATTTCTATCCATGGGTTTTCTCATATCCACTTGATGCTGATTTTACTGCTTATATCAACCGCAGGGAGGAGGATGCGTTTTTTGGGGTATTTTATGGTGGTGAGGCTGCTCTGAATGGAGAATTCAGTGAGTTTAACAGTTTTCGTTTATGGAACCGTCTGGAGCGGGTGCATTGGCTGAGAGATCCTCCCGGGCAGAATCCGGATCTCAACACCTTTCTTCTGGGACTATGGCTGAGAAGAGATACCAGAGACAATATTTTTATGCCTGGATCGGCAATTTATATGCATTTGGAAGAACAGATAGCCGGACCGGGTTTGTCGTGGAGCAATCAGTTTTACAAGACCATAATTGATCTCCGGGCATATCTGGGTTTTCCGGACAGAAGGTGGGGGATATCCTCAGCGATAGTGGCCGGGTATGTAAATGGGTATGGTAGAGATGGCCGGTTTGTGCCGCCAAATGCACTTTTTTATACAGGTCAAGATGGTATAAGGCCGGTGCGGGGATATGACGAGGAAGAGGTTTCGCCGGTAAACGATCAGGAGGATATTATCGGCGGGAAACTGGCATTGACTGTAAATGCGGTTGAGTTTCGTTTTCCCGTTTACAGATGGCTTGGAGGAGCGTTGTTTGCTGATGCAGGAAATATCTGGGAGACCTGGGGTGATTTTTCCCCGGGAGATCTGCGCTGGTCGGTGGGTTTGGGAATAAGGTTTGCATGGCCTTTTCTACTTTTAAGGCTTGATTATGGGGTAAGGCTCGATGGGGACTGGGATCTTGACGGAAAACTGGAAATTGCTGCCGGGCTGCCTTTTTAAAGGAATTCTGATTTCGGAAAATTGAATTACATACAATTTTTTTTGATCACAATGCGTAGTTACGCTCAAATGTAAAAAGGACTCTCAATAAAAAAAAACAAAAAGGTATTGACAAGATGTT
The DNA here is from genome assembly GCA_035382965.1 of Chitinispirillaceae bacterium. Lineage (GTDB taxonomy): Bacteria > Fibrobacterota > Chitinivibrionia > Chitinivibrionales > Chitinispirillaceae > JAAYIG01. Next base: position 1,677 of record DAOTAZ010000099.1, read on the forward strand.
TAGAATTCATTATTATTTGATCTGCATTTTTCTTCAAGCTACAGAAAGGCGCGGAGGGAGGTGATACTGAGTGATTTTAGATGAACAATTCGATGCTGATGAAATTCTGCGCGACGTAGATGAAAGATATCTTGAAGATGATATTCAAAGTGAAGAGGACATGCGTGAATTGAATTTCGGCAATGTCCATGATGAAAATGCAAATTTTGACGATATGGCCAGTGATTTAGACTGTACAGATGACCTCTGGGAATAAACCGGGGTTTACTGTCAATCACACACCGGTTTCGTTTTCAGGGCGGACACCTTTGTTCGCCTTTTTTTTGCTTGTATCGCCGGCTCACGATAAAACTGTTTGGGGATTTCCGGTTGTTTTCCGATGAAAAAAGATACTGTTTATTTGATTTCTGATGCCCATTTTGGAATCGATCTGCAAGGGTGTGAAGCACGGGAGCCAGCCTTTTTCAAATGGCTGCAGGAGATCTCCCCGGAGATGTCTCAGTTGATCATTGTAGGTGATCTCTTTGATTTCTGGATCGAATACAAATCCTCTATCAGGGCCGATTATTTTCAGGTTCTTCATGCTTTGAAAAAGGTTTCCGAGCAGGGGACTGAAATACACTATCTCGCAGGGAACCATGATTTTGCCCTGGGATCTTTTCTCGAAGAGAAAATTGGTATAGTCATTCATCACGGGGACTACAACACAGAAATTCAGGGGAAAAAGGTTCACATCTACCATGGTGACGGGCTTATAAAGAAGGATATCGGATATCGGATTCTGAAAAAGGTTCTGCGTAACCCCATTAACCAGAAACTTTATAAACTGATTCATCCTGATCTCGGAGTGGCACTCGGGACATTGGTATCCGGCTCAAGCAGGAAATATCTCAGGCCTCTGCTAAATGAAAGCATAATAAGAGAGTACAGGCAGCATGCTCTGGACCTGCTGAAAAAAGGCAATGATATTGTGATCTTTGGCCATACCCACAAGGGAGAGCTCTGCAGGTTCGATTCAGGTATTTACTGTAATACCGGATCGTGGCTTATCAACTACAACTTCGCAAGCATGAGAAACGGTGAGATACGGCTCTGGCGTTACAGAGAGGGACTCTCACCTGAAGAGATTTACTGCAGCGATTTGAAAAACGGCAGCAGTGCATCGTAGCTGTCTGAAATCCCCTGTGAGATAACCCTGGTATCACCCAGCACCGGCATGAAGTTGGTATCTCCGTTCCATCTTGGAACGATGTGCATGTGTATATGCTGATCGATACCTGCTCCGGCAACCCTGCCGATATTCATTCCGATATTAAAGGCGTCAGGATGTATTGCCTCTGTAAGAACTTTCTTGCAGAGGCAGAGAAGATCCCACAGTTCGGATGAACTTTCTTTATCAAGGGTGAGCGGATCGGATGTGTGCATATGGGGAACAACCATCAGGTGCCCGTTGTTGTAAGGGAAAAGATTCATAATGACAAAGCAGTTTTTCCCTCTGTGAAGAATCAGGTTGCTCTTGTCATCTGATTGTTTCGGCTTTGTACAAAATATACAGCCGTCCTCTTTTTTACTTATTTCCTGGATATATTTCATTCTCCAGGGTGCCCACAAACGATCCATTAAAACCCTTTCATGAATTAAAACGAGACACTTATGCCTGTGTTAAGCAGAAATCCTGCTCCGCCCAGGTCTACATTCTTGTCCATGTTATCAAAAGGAATCATCAGTTTCCCGTCCACATAGACCCCTACCGGAATAACCGGAAGCTTGACCATTACACCAAGGTCCAGATGACATCCCCAGTGAGGAGTCATCAGGTTGGAGGTGATCTCTTTTATGATTTTTTTCGCTACCTCTTTGTTGGCAAAGATATCTGTTCCTAACTCTGCCACATCCTTTGCACCCTCGATAGCGTCACCGAGAGCATCCTCGATGAGTCCTTTGTTGAGAATTGGTGTGGCAAAATGCACACTGAGACCTGCTCCCCCGTAAAGCTTCAGCAGCTTGACACTCTTCGGAAACTGTGCTATGTACTTTCTGGCCGTGAGGTCGAAATTGAGTTTCATGTAAGGAGTTTTCTTGAAACCCAGGAAACTCATATCGAATTCTTCCATTGTGATTGGAAGAATATCATATTCTGCTTCAAAAAGATCTTCGGGGCCATCAACTTCAGAAATGTTTACATTTTTAAATGCCAGTGATTTGGGGTATTTGATTGAACCATCATATTCCCACCATCCGAAGTTTGAAGAAAATTCTACCGCGTCAATTAAAGGAATTATGTCAATATAGATTTTGGCTCCAAAGTTAAACGGCGTTCTGTCCCAGCCTGTCCGGTTAATGTATATAGGCAGGTTTTCAGCGGAAATTTCGGTCAACTCTGGAGGCATATTGGCTTGGCTATCTATCGAAGTGATATTAATTTTAAGCCCGGCTAACGCAAGCTGCTCATCTTTGACATCGTCCATACGGAGAGTCAGGTCGTTTCCCCAGTGGATTCCGACACCAACGATCGCCATCGATGGAAAGGCCATTGAGAGTAAGAGAACAGATGCAGAGAGAATCGATCTGAACTGTGACATGGTGGACCCCTTTTTCATTTGCTGAATGAACCGACTGCACCGAAGGATTTCAGGGCAGCATAGTAATATAAATTGTACTTTCTGTGCAGAGAAATTACCAATATCAGCTTTTTGGTTTTCCTTACTATTCAATTCATTACAATCATCCCAATCATTAAAAAACACAAAAATTGTAGTTTATACAGTTGCCCGCAGGGTACTGCATAATGGGTACGAGTTATTCCACAGAGAACACAAAGGAAGAAACTTTCCGATGCTGAGCTGTTTAAGACAATTCAAGTGTCATTATAAGAAGTATCGTTTTCTCCGGTTTAATAACAGGACAGACCAATATGAGTAAAAAATCCGGCATGCTTCTTCTTATTGCGAGTTTACTGTTTTACGGATGTCAGGCTGGTGCATCAGAAGATTCAAGTAAAGCTGTAAATCAAAACCAGAAGTTTAAAATTATAGGGCGAAAAAAGCTGCAGCCTGAAAAGGACTCAGTCATTTCTGCTCTTGAAAACAGACTTTTTAATGCCAGCCCGAAGGGGAGTTATGACAGTGTGAAAATTGCTGCGCGTGCCAGAAGAGACTCGGTGCGTGGTGTCTTTCAGAGTGCAGAAACAGAACTGCAGAGAGAACAGATAATAAATGAAGCCGGAAAACTCCTCACAGATCAGATCGTGTATGAATTGATTCCTTTCTGGTACAGGACACGATGGTCTTTTGAAGGGCATACGGAAGTGCCTCGGAATGGTACTGTGGCCTGCGGGTATTTTGTCTCCACTGTTCTCAGGGATGCCGGGTTTAAAATAAACCGCTTCAAGCTTGCCCAGGGGAGCCCGTCCACCGAGGCTTACTCCATAAGTGTCATGGACAGTGTGAAGCTGCTGGAAGGCCTCCCATACAGTAAAGTACTGGAGTATTTTCTCACGCGGGATGACGGGTTGTATTTTGCGGGCTTGACTACCATGTGGGTCTTATCTTTAAATATCAAGAAAGGCTCTATTTCATACATTCAAACTATCTTGGCAGTAGATGTGTGACTGTAGAGCCGGCAAAAAACTCGGAAGCATTTTTCAGCTATGGAATTTATATAGCGGCTATTACAACTAATAAAAGCCTGATAAAGAGCTGGATACTTAATAACGAGATAAAAATTGTTGATGAAAGAATCTTAAATGAGGAACTTTATATCAGCAAAGAAACAGTAGAAACAAATCTTGACACAGTTCACCATTAATGTGATGATGAAACCACAGGAAGAATCATGAAAAGACTGCCGGAAACAACCATACCCGCCGGAATGTTTACTTTGCTGTTAATATGCAGTGCTTTCAGCCAGTCATCCTGGACCTGGAGGTACCCTTTACCGACAGGTTACAGCCTTTCCTCAGCGGCATGGACCGGAAGTCAATATGTGGTTGTTGGTGACAGCGGTACTATCCTGACATCAACCGATAAAGAGGTATGGACCCGGCAGTCATCGGGAACGACTAAGTATCTGGCCTCTGTTATCTGGGCTGACAGCCTGCTTGTGGCAGTCGGGGAGGACGGAGTAATACTTACATCTCCAGATGGTGTGGTCTGGACAGCGCAGAATTCCGGAACATACTGGGGACTCAGGTCCGTAACCTGGACAGGAGAAAAGTATGTGGCTGTGGGAGGATACCAAACCATTCTGACCTCTCCTGACGGGATATCATGGACTAAAATTTCTGTTTCCCTTGATGCCGATTTCTATGCCGTAACATGGACCGGAAACCTGCTTGTTGCAGTTGGGTACAGTGGTATCTATACATCTGAAGACGGGGAGAACTGGGTTTGTACCTATTCATCCGGCAGATTTTACGGTGTTGCCAAAGCAGGAGATCAGATAGTTGCAGTGGGCGGGTATAATAGCGCTATTCATGCTTTTATGTCTGCGAACGGAACACAATGGGAAAGAATATATGTAAATGAAAGCAATTACGGAGTACTCTCTTCAGTCTGCTGGACAGATTCACTGATTGTGGTTACCAGTTTTTCCGGTGTTGTCTACACATCTACCAATGGGACAAAATGGCAGGAAGAATTTACCTGGGCAGAAAGCTTCAGAAATGTGATCTGGACAGGACAGGAGGCTATGGCAGTGGGAGGGTATGGTGAAATTTATACTTCACCCAATGGTTTAAACTGGACAAAAAGGTGCTCAGAAAAAGTTGTAAGCCTGGAGGCTGTCTGCTGGACCGGAACCCTGCTCTTCACCTGCGGGCTCAATGGAGATATTCTCACATCACCCGACGGGGAAATCTGGACTGCACAGAACTCAGGAACAAAGCATAGTCTTTATGCTGCAGCGTTTATGGGAGGTAAAGCATTCGCGGCAGGGGATTCAGGCACTATCATCTATTCAGATGATTGTATCAACTGGACTCCTGCGGTTTCCGGTACTGTCTCAGACCTCTACTGCTTGTCTGAAGCAGGGGACATTCTGATCGCTGCTGGTGATTCCGGCACTGTTCTGACCTCAACAGATGGACTCCTGTGGACCAGTAGAAACATTGACATTTCGAGAAGAATAAATTCTGTTGTCTGGACCGGAAGTCTGATTGTATTGCTGGGAGAGAAGGGCACAATACTGACATCGCAGGATGGAAATGCCTGGACAAGCAGGACAACCGATACAACATTCAATTTTCTTTCTGCGGTCTGGACAGGTGAACAGACTGTGGCTGTCGGTTCCGGGGGAAAAATCATGAGGTCTGCGGATGGAATCAACTGGGTTCCAGGTGAAGTGGAAACAACAGAAGCTTTATATTCAGTTATATGGACCGGACATCAACTGGTTGCAGTAGGATACTACATTTATTCTTCACCAGACGGGATTACGTGGACCCGTAAACCTAATATTGCTTACAACAGTCTTTATTCTATCACCTGGACAGGGTCTCTTCTGGTTGCGGTGGGTTATAGTGGCCAGATTATTACTTCACCCGAAGATGTTGCCGCGGCCGGTATTATGCCTTTACAGAAAAAGTCAGTATCGGAACAGATGCGTTTTTCCCGTTCACTCTGCTTTGATAAAAACCTGCTTACAATCAAAGATAACCATTCAGGAAACAGGTTTAATCTTCAGGGCAGAAGAATTGGGAAAGAGTTTTTAAGAAATAAGCTTCCTAAATCCCCCGGTGGGGGACTGTAAGGCTGCGCATGCGATCAGTTTTGATTTGTAAGCGTCAGAATAGTGCTCCTGAGTATGCTTACAGAGAATAAATTTCTTTGATGATTTGAAAATATTTGATTTCTAATAGTGTGGTAGCCCTGAAGGGGCGGGATTTAACGGCCCGGGCAGAAGGCCTGGGTATGTAGAGATAAAATCATCCTCGTCAATATAATCACAAATAACAGTTCAGACATCATCCGTATACAATTATCGTTTCTTATTCCACCAGTAAAGAATTAGAAGCAGAGGGGTGTACCCAGCTTGAGAATGTTACCAGCCTGGTACTACTCTATATCAGCACAGAGAGAATAGCCCAAGACCGGAGTCTTCGACGGGCTTGGGCGTAAGGGGAGACATCCCCTAAAAAAAACAATATAACTTTACATGAAAAAAACATGAAAGGGATTTATAAAAAACTGATGGTAGAGGGCATGTGTGGAAGTAAAAATTGTACAAAACTGTCGAAATTATTAGATTTAAAAAAGCCTGAACTGAACATAAATCAGTTTAACTTTGATTGACATAATCAGACTTTACTGAAATCAATAGATAATGACATTCTTCAAATGAAGCCTAAGAATCTTATGAAAGAAAATACGAAACATTTCTCTGATTATCGCAGGAAAATATCCTTATTATTAGTTCTATTGCTTTCTCTTTCCATTTCATCCGGAACAGTTTCCTCTCCCCAGTCCCTGCTGGAAGAGACAATTGAGAGCCTTAAAAAACTAAAGTCCCTCAAGGCCAATATAAAAAGGTTCCAGTTCTATAACGGCGAGACCCGCATCAGCGAGGGAAAGGTAGCGTTTAATGACAGTATGGTAGTTTACAATTACACTTCTCCCGGGAAATTCAGGATGATCTTTACCGGAAGAGAACTGCAGAGCTTCGATCTTGAGAAGAAACTGGGCCGCAGGGAAAGCCTTTCTGGAGAGTGTCTGCTGAGGGAATGTGATCCGCTTGGAAGATTACTGTGGCTGAGAGATAAGGCTGCAGGAGAGTATAAGTTCAAGGGTAGTCTCGATTCAGGGATGGTATTTGTCAGGTGCAGTGAGGAGGGGCTTACGGAATATATCGGAGTTAACCGGGAGTCATCGATGCCGTCTGTGATAGAATGGTTTGACTCCACAGGAACAATGATAGAACAGACCAGATTCAATTACAAAGCCGGCAGCATAATTCCATTATCAATTATCACACGAAGCATGCACGGATCTGTACTGATCGATTCAATGGTGATATCGCATCCAAAAATCAACACTGAACTCACAAGGGGTGAAGCCGAAGTCCCTCAGGGGATTAGATGGGATCAGGAGCGGTAATCTCAACCCGATCACCGACAGTAATCTCAAGTACCTCGGATGCGTTCCCTCCGTTTACTGCGATCTCCACAAAACCCGCAGATCCGGTATAAAAAAGCTTATCGAGAGGCTTAAACTCTTGGAAATATCTTCCGAATAGAAGTGTTTCACCGGTTTTGAGAATTTTCATCGATGAGTTCTGGTATTCAGGAGTGATCATATCGTTTCCGATACTTGTAATAAGATTACCGAAAGAATCGATACAGATGATCTCACCTATGATCTTACCATTGTCAAGAGTAGAAGCAGGGAAGGTGATCTGCTTGAAATCTGAAAACTGAGTGCCTAATTTCTCCAGAGATACTCCACTTGAAAGGTGTGCCGATACAGGCGCGAAGATATCTCTCCCATGAAAAGTAGAGCTTACAGGATGACGGAAAAAGGTACTGTTCGTCAAGTGTGTTACAGTTCTAACATTTTCCTTTAAGAACACCCACGATAGAACACCATTGTCAGGTCCGACAAAGAAGTATTTCCCGTTTGATGCAGCGATCGCTTTTCTGGAACTGCCGACACCAGGATCAACTACATTACAGAATACTGTTCCCTGCGGAAACGAACTGTAGCAGGCAAGAAGTGTAAAGCAGGCAGTTCGTATGCCACCGGGGGGAATCTGGTGTGTGATATCGATTACAGTGGCATCCGGAGAGATGCCGTATATTACACCTTTCATCTCTCCGGCAAACCAGTTTTTCTCTCCGAAATCTGTAATCAGAGCAATTACCGGCATGATATTTACAAATTCCTTTCCGGCATGTTTCCCATACCGTAAAAAGGTTTACTGCTGCGATGATGCCTTTACCATCAGCTTGCTTACCCTCTGAGAAAAAGCCAGAGGATCTGAAACCATCTGTCCTTCAGCGATAAGCGCCTGATCCAGAAGAAGCTTTACCCACTCCTCCAGTTCAGGATCCTTGGGATCTTTCTCATACCGGGCATTCATGTTAATCAGAAGCGGATGTTCCGGGTTGATTTCAAGAATCCTCTGTGACTTCGGTACCTCATGCCCCATCGCTTTCATGAGTTTCTCCATGTGCACACCCATCCCGTTCTTGTCCGCGACAAGGCATGCGGGACTGTCCTTGAGCCGGGTAGTGATCTTGACCTCTTTTATGGCATCACCTAAAATGTTCTTTATCCTCTCGGTGAGTTTCTTGTACTTTGATTCCGCCTTTTTCTTGATATCCTTTTCATCTTTGCCAAGT
>DAOTAZ010000100.1:0-3935 GCA_035382965.1 Chitinispirillaceae bacterium
ATAAAAATGGTGAGGCAATTATGTACACAATAGCGGATAGTTACCGTGATGAAGGACGGGGGGGGAAAAAGAAAGGGAATTGAAGGAATTAAGGAAGGTAATCAAACGAAAGGATGCTGTGATTAAGCAGGAAAAAGCTGTGATTAAGCATAAAGATACACAGCTCAAGTATAAAGATACAGAGATTAAGCAAGACAGGGCTGTGATCAGACAAAAGGATACAAAAATTAAGAAGGAAGAGGAATTGGTACACGAGATTGTCAGGCGTATGGCTCAGAAAAGGATAAGTCTGCAATCGATCAGGGAGATTACTGGTCTTAAAAAAAAGGAAATTGAGAAGATTATAAAAAACATCTGAGTGTTCTTAGTCAAGAAGTTGCCAATCAATCCGGAAGATTACTGGTATAAGCAATGGAACAATTGAGAAGATCAGAAAAACAGCCTGGTTTCTATTATCTGTTCGGTAATGTCCGGTTAATAGTACGTTTATGCATGGCCATCCGGTATGAATAATGATTTGCTGTCTTTGGTAGGGATTCAACCCTGCACACTGAGTGAAGCCTGAGAGTGCAAAGAGGGCCCACTTAGCGCAGTCGAAGTGAGCCCGAAAGATGTTTTTCTTTACTATTACCTCATGAATGTAAAGCTTTCCTGCAGCTTTCCTGCAGTAGCCCTTACTATGTAAAGTCCAGCCGGTATGTTTGTTGCATCCCAGCTTATCGAGTGGTTTCCGGCAGTCTTTACCTCATCGATCAGCTCCTTTACAAGAACACCATTGGCATTATAGATCGCCATCTTTACAGGTGCTTCATCTTTAAGGGAGAAAGAGATCTGCGCTAACCCGTCAGACATACGTGCCGTAAGTGAAATCGCTGAAATTGGTGCACTCTCTTTTCTCAAAATACCAGTGGCGTTATCCGGTTCTTTGGTTAAAGGATGCGGATAAGTGTATGGCTTGTATCCGGGCATCTCGTAGGTGAAATAGTCTTTGTCGAGTTTGATATAGTTCGAACAATTGTTTACAGGATTAATGGCTTTACCTTCCAGAATGTTATTCCAGAAATAGGCATGATTGATCAGGTCAGGACAGGGTAACTTTGTACAGCTCTGAGTACACGAACCATTACAAAGCGCGTAATCGGTTATGGTGATCGCCTTGCCCGCATTATAACCTTTGAAGGTATTGTTGAACACTACACCCTGTCCGCCTCTGAGGTGGATGACCCGGGAGATTGTGGGACAGATATTGAAGACGTTGTTATAGATCTCCCAGGTAGCCGAACCTCTGCCTTTTACCTCACATGCCCCGTGTGCGTCAACTATATCCCACAGTGATTTACTGTAGTTAAACTGGTTATGACGTACCACGTATTTTGAGTGGCTGTTTGAGGCGATCCAGTGAGGCGGATTTCCGCTTGAGTTAGCTGTGATTATGTTATCCTCAAAGAAAAGCGCATCCGATGTCCCCAGCGGATAGGGAGGTCTGGGATTGGGATCGTTGCTTCCGTATAGTCTTGCAGCATAGGAATTGAGAAATTCATTGTGATCGAAAACTCCCGTTGCCCCGCCTGTAGTCTCGATGACAATATAGTTCCCCTGGAACTTGCAATGATCTACCCGGAGATTCTTTACTGCCTGTTTGGGTGAGCCGCTCCCTGAAGCGTAAATCACCTGGTTGCCTGAACGGAATTCGATCCCGGTAATTCTGAGACCGGAGGCACTCTCACCTGAGAGGTAGATGGTTTTGCTTCCGGCATTGATTATTGTTGAACCTGCTCCTGCTCCCTTGATAGTGATATTCTTCTTCTCTATCCTCAACTGTCCTGACCAGGACTGGGTTCCCGACGGTAATACTACTGTGTCACCGGGAGAAGCCGAATTAACAGCAGACTGCACTTCTGATTGAGAGAGGCTTTTTGCCTTGATCACATCACCGTGAGAAGAGGCAACAAAAGCCGCTGCACCGCAAAAAAGAACTCCTTTAGTTAAAGACTTTAAATTCAGGAAACAACGTACTGACACTTAAACACCTGCCTTTAAAAGAAATACAACACATTAAGAGTAACTGATTTGTTCCCAATATAACATTTTAGAGAGAACAAATTGCAAGTGTTTGTTTGTCAAATATTATGAAATGTAAAGGTTTGATCCGCTGAAAGACCTGATTTTAAAGGGTGATGGTGAATGTTGAGGAATTATGGGTGTTGATAATTGAGTGTGAACATCAGAGGAAAAGAACTGTTTCTGGAAGGCTCTTATTTTACCACTTCACCATTTTCCCAATTGATCGTAGTAACACGTGGCTGCTCACCTGCAGAGTAGTCGTAGAAGATTTCCTTGCCATGCTTTTTTCCGGCGCGGTAAAATGCCTCGTAGATTTTCCGTCCGCTCTCATCATAACCTATTTCCAGGCCGTCTTTAAGCCCATTTTTATATAACTCTTCCTTGGCTTTCTTTCCGTTGCTGTAGAAAGTTGTCTCAAGCCCCTCCTGTTTGTCGGCTCGATAAAGGATCTCTTTTTCAAGAACTCCTCTGTGATTCCAGAAAATCTCTTTGCCGCTTTTGTTTCCGTTTACATAGGTGGTTTCTCTCAGTTTAGCTCCGAAAGCGTCCCACAGAGTCTCTAATCCGTTCTTTTTTCCGTTCCTGTACTCCACTTCCATCTTTTTGGCTCCGTTAGGATACCAGATTGTGTAAGTTCCATGCCGGATGGAGCCTCTTTTAACTGTAAACCTTTCCTGACCATCAGGAGTGTCCTGCTCAATGAGCTTAAGACTGCTGCAACTGACTAAAAATGCGCATAAAACCGCGGCTGTGATCCATCTCATCTTTTTCCTATTGCCCCCCTCTTGCAGGAACCGGCTGTCTGAGCGTGTAAACCCCAGTCGGCTGCAAGATATGCACTCATTCTGAATGAATGCTTTTTAAATCTATTTCAGAACCCTCTACGCTTTCTGCATAGATGTTTTTCTTGCAAATAAGAATTTATTTATCGGATAATCCGGCTTCCCCTGTTTCATTTCAAGGAAAAATTAACAAAGATAACATGGTTTAAAATAATAATATATTCAAAATCTTTGTACACCATTTTTATCAGCGATATCCCATAAAGCAAGAAAAACTCATTGCTGAACAGCACAGTACGGTTCAGGTTTCTTCCTGGCCGGAGACAAAAGAGCTCAACCAGAACACATATAAAAGCGCTCATTTTATTATATTCACTGAGTACAATATACCATTCTACCTGAACCTGGACTATTGAATCGGCAAGTTCGTAATAATCTTATATGGATGAACAACTTAAGGAACGTCTGGCAAGTGTCCGGGAACGGATTAACAGGGCTGCACGGAAGTCGGGAAGAGGGGCTGAAGCAGTAAGGCTGATAGCTGTTACAAAGACTTATCCAGCACAGGTGCTTCAGGAGCTGATAGATCTGGGAGTCAGGGATCTTGGTGAAAACAGGGTCAATGAAATTGAACAGAAAGCTCCGCTGCTCAAGGGTGATTATACCCTTCATATGATTGGCCATCTCCAGACAAACAAAGTATCCCGTGTGCTGCCATATATAGATTGGATTCAATCGATTGATCGGGAGAGGTTAATCTCCAGAATCGAGTTTCTGCACAAAGGTCCTCCCCTGAAAGCGCTGGTTGAAGTGAACACATCCGGTGAGGAGTCCAAAACCGGATGCAAACCTCAGGACTGCAGGAAAATCTGTGAGAGAGTGGTGCAAAGCGCTTCCCTGAAATTCTGCGGTCTTATGACTATAGGGCCTCTCCATGGCGGGGAGAAGGAGGTCCGGGGGGCTTTTTCGATGCTGCGGGAACTCGGTGAGGAAGTAAAGGACCTTGCCGGGCAGATCGAATTGTCCATGGGGATGAGCGGAGATTTTGAATGGGCAATTGAGGAGGGATCAACGATGGTGCGCATTGGC
>DAOTAZ010000100.1:3945-9998 GCA_035382965.1 Chitinispirillaceae bacterium
TTCTGGGTGAGCGTCGCTGATGGCCTATTGGGTTCTCCTTATTTTCAGGATTTATGAATTCATAGTATTGGCAAGGGTGGTTATTTCCTGGGTTCATGTCGACCCTTATCATCCTGTGGTAATGTGGATATATCGTCTCACAGAGCCTCTCCTGGATCCGATAAGGTGGCTTGTTCCTCCGGGAAGAACAGGACTGGATTTTTCGCCACTGATTCTGCTACTGCTTCTTGAACTGCTGGAGCGGTTTCTTTTGCGATCATTATATACATTTTAGTCGGGGAGCATCAGAATGCGTATCACTCCACTTGACATCAGAAAACAACCTTTCAGACACGTATGGCGGGGATTTGATCCTGACGCGGTGAACAGCTTTCTGGAGATGGTGGCTTCGGAGTATGAAGCGATCATAAAGCAGAACGGAGAGTATGCCACTCAGATTAAGAACATGGAAGCACGGCTGGAGAGTTATACCAAAATTGAGCGTGTTCTCAATGAGACTTTATTGACAGCACAGAAAGCCACCGATGAAGCCAGAGTGAATGCTCAGAAAGAAGCTGAACTGATATTGAAGGATGCCAATCTGAGGGCGGAGCGCTACGAGGATGAAGCGCGGAGCAGAGTGCATGAACTGGAAAGTGAACTGGTGGCACTGAGGAACCAGCGTGACAGTTTCCTGGCCAGATTCAAATCTATGCTTACCACTCAGCTTAATCTCCTCGAGATTATCAGCGGGGACCTCAAGCAGAGTAATGAGGGAAGCAGGGATAGTTTAATGGAAATCGCCGAGGAGGAGACGATGGATGAGGTGCCTCCACAGCCCAATATCTCCTCTTTAGATGCGTAAAGAGGGACGGTTTCGTTTTGGAGAAGCAATCGGGCTGTACATTTGAGGTTCATCTCAAGCCCAGAGCAAAAAGAGATGGAATCGCAATGGGTGAATCAGGGGTACTTGAGATTTCGGTTACCTCTCCGCCGGTCGATGACCGGGCAAATGAGCATCTTGTTAAGCTGCTCTCGAAGCGGCTTTCGATTCCCAGATCATCGATAAGAATCATTAAGGGCGGGCATTCCAGAAACAAGGTGGTTGCCCTGGATGGTTTGACAGATACTGAAGTGAAAAACAGAATCGCAGTATGAACTATTAACAATGAGGAGTATCATGACAAGCACCTTTGACATGATTCAGGAGTCATTGAAGTTTATCGAATCAAAAACTTCGATTAAGCCGGAGATCGGAATTATACTGGGAACAGGTCTGGGCCGTCTTGCGGATTCTATCGATACCGATGTATCTCTGCCTTACGAGACTGTACCTCATTTCCCCTTGTCAACTGTTGAGGCACATGCCGGAAAGCTTATTCTGGGTACGATGAAGGGGAAGAGAGTCGTGGCGATGCAGGGGCGGTTTCACTATTATGAGGGATATACGATGCAGCAGATTGTTTACCCCATAAGAGTGATGAAGTTCCTGGGTGTGCAGACTCTCATTGTCTCAAATGCCTGCGGAGGGATAAATCCGCTTTTTGTGCCTGGAACGATCATGGCGATCACAGATCATATAAACCTGCTGGGGGATAATCCTCTTATTGGTCCCAATGATCCACGTATAGGACCACGTTTTCCGGATATGTCGGAACCCTACAGTAAGGAGCTCCTGGAGCTTGCAATGAAAGTGGCGCTTCAGAACGGCATCAGACTCGAACAGGGTGTGTATGCCTCGATGTCCGGTCCCTCTCTTGAGACAAGGGCTGAATATCGCATGTTAAAGACTCTGGGTGCGGATGTCATCGGGATGAGCACGGTTCCGGAGGTGATTGCCGCGGTTCATGCCGGTATCAGGGTACTGGGACTTTCGGTTGTCACAGACGCCTGCCTGCCTGATGCGCTTGAGCCTACTGATTTAAAAAAGATAATTGCGGTTGCGGATAAAACAGAGCCGGTACTTGTACGGCTGATAGAGAAAGTGCTTGAACAACTATGAGTAAAGGATCCTTTTCGCCTGTTAACAGTCAAGTCAGATTTCCTGAAATCGAGGATGAAATTCTCAGGTTCTGGAAAGAAAATGGAATTTTCGAGAAGACGCTGAAAGAAACAGAGTCAAATGATGCATTCGTTTTCTATGATGGTCCTCCTTTTGCCACCGGGCTTCCCCATTACGGACATCTTCTGGCAGGTACACTGAAAGACATTATTCCACGCTACTGGACCATGCGGGGCAACTATGTGGACCGCAGATTCGGCTGGGACTGTCATGGTCTGCCGGTTGAGAATGAGATGGAGAAGGAGTTCAAGGTCTCAGGTAAACGCGATATAGAAAAACTGGGAATTTTTATCTTCAATGAAGCCTGCCGTTCGATAGTGCTTCGTTATACCAGCCAATGGGAAAAAGTTGTCAACAGGATGGGGCGTTGGGTTGACTTCGTTCATCAGTACCGCACCATGGATCCTCCTTACATGGAAAGTATCTGGTGGGTTTTCAAAAAGATCTGGGAAAACGAGCTTATCTACCGTGGTTTCCGGGTTCAGCCCTATTGTCCCAGATGCGCGACTCCGCTTTCCAATTTTGAGGTCAACGAGGGATACAAGGATACAACCGGTCCATCCATTACAGTGACATTCCCTCTTGTTAAAGAGCCGCAGACAAAGATCCTGGTCTGGACAACCACTCCATGGACACTTCCATCGAATGTGGTGCTTGCAGTGGGTCCCGATATTACCTATGTCAAAATCAAAGCCGGTGAGGACACTTTCATTCTCGCAGAGGATCGCCTGAGTGCTTATTTTAAAGATCCTTCCGCGTATACTGTTCTGGAGAAGTTCCCTGGAAGCAGTCTCGAGGGCGTTGCGTATGCGCCGATCTTTGAATACTTCAAAGATAAAGACCCGCGCTTTTTTCATGTGACAACTGCTGACTTTGTTTCCACAGAAGACGGTACCGGAATAGTGCATATAGCTCCGGCATTCGGAGAGGATGACTTTCAGGTGGGGCAGCGGCTCAAGCTGCCGATTGTATGCCCGGTTGACGATGAGGGAAAGTTCACGGATGAGATCCCTGAATGGAAAGGAAGACTTGTTTACCAGGCGGATGATGAGATCATCAGGAATCTTAAAGAAAGAGGACGTCTGATCCAGCGTTCGACCATAACACACCGTTATCCTTTCTGTTACAGGTGCGATACGGCACTTATTTACAAGGCGATAACAACCTGGTTCATGAAGATAGAGCCGCTCAAACCGAACATGCTGCAAAACAACCAGTCTATACACTGGGTACCATCTCATCTTCAGAATGGAAGATTCGGCAAGGGTATTGAGAGTGCTCCGGACTGGAATATCTCAAGAAACCGCTACTGGGGAACTCCTATTCCGGTCTGGATCTGCGAGTGCGGTCATACCGAGTGTGTGGGAGGACTTTCTGAATTGCGCAGACTCGCCGGAGGCGGGGATGAGGAGGCTGGAAAAAGGGCCCATGCTGAAGCAGCGGAGAGAATCGGGAAGATGCTCAGGGAGGAGAGCGGCAGCAGGCTGGCGCAGACCGGGCTTGATGTATCCTGGGCGGAGAGACTGACAGAAGTTACAATCAGTCCAGATGACATTCATCGTCATGTGATAGATGAGCTCGAGATAAAATGCCCGAAGTGCGGTAAGGTGATGAAACGTACTCCGGAAGTGCTCGACTGCTGGTTTGAATCCGGATCTATGCCTTATGCCCAGATGCATTATCCTTTTGAGAACAGGGAGAGATTCGAGGCTAACTTTCCTGCTGATTTCATAGCCGAGGGACTCGATCAGACCCGGGGATGGTTTTATACGCTGACTGTTCTGGGGTCAGCTCTTTTCAGTAAGCCTGCGTTCAAGAATGTGATAGTGAACGGGATAATTCTTTCCGAGGACGGCAAGAAGCTTTCCAAACGGCTCAGAAACTACGCTCCTCCTCAGGAAGTGCTTGACAAACTTGGTGCTGATGCACTCAGGCTCTTTCTGATCAATTCCCCTGCTGTTAAGGCAGAGGACCTGCGGTTCTCCGAAAAAGGAGTGATGGAGATGTCAAGGGCGGTACTGCTTCCATTCTGGAACGCCTACTCCTTTTTCGTTACATACGCTAATGTTGACGGATGGGTACCGGAGGATATGTCGGCTCCGGAGGGAGGAACAGAACTTGACCGCTGGATAATATCCCTGTTAAATGACACTGTGGAGTCGGTAAACAGGGAAATGGAACAGTATAATCTTTACAAAGTGGTACCGCTTCTGGTGGATTATATCGACAATCTTACAAACTGGTATATCCGCCGCAGCAGAAGACGGTTCTGGAAAAGCGAAAACGACCAGGATAAAGACATCGCTTACAAGACACTCTATTATGTGTTGGTTGAGTTTTCAAAAGTGATGGCTCCTTTTCTTCCGTTCCTTACCGAGGCAATTTACCGCAACCTGGTTGCAGGGAAGATTCCGGGTGCTCCTGAAAGTGTGCATATGTCAAAGTTTCCTGCGGCCCGCAGCGGAGCCACCGATGAAGAACTCGATCTCAAGATGAGTCTGGTGCGCCAGGCAGTATCGATGGGAAGGGCGCTGAGGAGCAGGTTTGTGATAAAAACGCGCCAGCCGCTGAGGGAATTTACCGTGATTGTGCGCGATGTCCGTAAAAAGGATCTCCTGGAAACCATGGAATCTCTAATAAGAGAGGAACTGAATGTAAAGAAAGTGCGTTTCGATACAAGAGAGGAAGTGGTTGTCTCGATCTCTGCCAAGCCTAATTACAAGAGGCTGGGGAAGATTTACGGGCCTAAGATGAAAGAGGCTGCACTGGAGATCGAATCCTTTACTCCTGAAAAAATCGTGGAGCTTGAGAAGGGTAATTCGATCACTGTGCTCCAGCATGATCTGAGCTTCGAGGATATTGAGATCAGACGTAAAAAGCTTGAAGGAATCGAGGTAGAGACTCTGGGAGAGCTTACAGTTGCGCTGGATACCAAGATAGACGATGAACTCAGACAGGAGGGGATGGCCAGGGAGTTTGTCAACCGGGTACAGAATCTGCGCAAGAGCAGCGGGCTGAATGTGACAGACAGGATCGTAATCCGCTGTGAGTGTCCTGGAGAGCTGAAGAAGGCTCTGGAGAAATTCCGTGAATATGTCAGTACCGAGACTCTTGCTCTCGATCTTCTTTACAGTCTGCCTGAAGACGGGGCTTCCGAAGAGGTGGAGGTCGAAGGGATGGCAGTGAAAATCGGTGTGGAGCGCAGGGTATAGCGGAGATGGCCCGTAAGAAAAAAAAACCTTTACTTAAAAGATTGAAGAACGGGCTTATCTATCGCGGTGCTCAGGCAGCGTACTTTCTTGTAACGAAGCTTCCCCGCAGGTTCGGTATTCGTCTCTTCGGAGTTCTTGGAGGATTTGCGTTTCACCTGACTGGTGTAGAGAAAAAGCGTACAATCGAACATCTGCGCTTTATCTACGGTAACAAGTGGACTGAGAAGCAGATCCAAATGAATGCCAGAAGAGTCTACCGTGAACTGGGGAAGAATCTCTTTGACATGGTATACCTCTCCAGGCTGGAGGAGGATGATTTCAATCGCATTGTAAGGTACAATTCACTTGAGGAATTTGACCAGGCATATCGCAGAGGAAAAGGGGTGATAGTCATCACTGCTCACCTGGGCTGTTTTGAGATGTTGCTTCACTTTTTTGCGATTCACGGGTACAGAAGTTTTGCGATTGGAAGAAAGATGTTTGAGCCGCGGCTTGAGCAGTTGATCAGAAAGACCAGGTCCGGACACAATATTGAATACCTTGACCGTTCGGGAAATACCATGAAAATCGTGCGATTCCTGAAGGAGGGGAAGGCATTTGGAGTGCTTATAGATCAGGATACCAGTGTTGAGGGGGTGTTTGCGCCGTTTCTGGGCCACTCCGCTTTCACTCCGTCGGGACCTGTGAAGCTTGCCATGAAAATGGGTATTCCCGCATTTGTGGTCACAACCTGGGGCTGCGGTGACAACACCCATTATGTAAACATCAGTAATGAGCTGAAGATGCTTGATACCGGGGAT
>DAOTAZ010000101.1:0-9966 GCA_035382965.1 Chitinispirillaceae bacterium
GCTGCTTGCCTCACTGTTCCGACGGATGGTTGAGGGGTTGATACAGGATATCTGGCGTTTACTTTTTCTGATGGCTTGAGTGGGAAAAATGGCTGAAAACGATGATGAAAAGACTGAGGCTCCGTCAGAAAAACGACGACAGGAAGCACGTGAGAGAGGTAATGTGGCTAAAAGTACCGAAATTAATTCGGTACTGGTGCTGCTTACTGCTATTGTAATGCTGAAAATTCTCGGTCCGGCACTGATGCACTCGATAGATTCCAGCATTGTCAAGTTTATCGGGTCAATCTCTGATACAGAGATGAATCAGACCAGGGCAATACGCCTGGTTTATGAAGCACTGATCATGCTTGCCAAAGTCACATTGCCTGTAGCCGGAGCGATAATGATAATCGGTTTGTTTGCAAATATCATACAGATCGGATTTCTCTTCACACTCAAACCTTTGACCCCAAAGCTGGAAAAAATAAACCCTGTTTCCGGTTTCCAGCGGCTCTTTTCCATGAGATCTGTTGTGGAAACAATAAAAAATATTGCCAAACTGACCATCATAGGCATTGTGGCTTATATTACTCTCAAAGGCGAAATTGACAAAATGCTGCTTCTTTCGGATGCTTCAGTAACTACAATCTGGAGTTTTACAGTAGCGGTTGCCTATAAAATCATACTGAGAACAGCATTGGTCCTTATCATAATTGCAATTCTGGACTATGCATATCAGCGCTATGATCATGAAAAACGTCTGAAGATGAGTCATCAGGAACTGAAAGAAGAGAGAAAACAGATGGAAGGAGACCCGCAGGTTAAGGCACGTATCCGTTCCCTTCAGAGGGAGATGGCCAGGCGGCGTATGATGGAGCAGGTTCCTAAAGCGACAGTAGTTGTTACCAACCCCACTTATATTGCAATAGCGATGCGTTATGAACCGGCGGAAAATGACGCCCCGATAGTTGTCGCAAAAGGTAAACGTGTGATAGCAGAACGCATAAAGGAGATCGCCAGAGAGAACAATATCCCCATAGTAGAGGATAAGCCGCTTGCAAGAGCAATGTATGACAAGGTGGATTTGGGACAGCCTATCCCTGTAGAGTTTTTCACTGCTGTCGCTGAGATTCTGGCGTATGTTTATAGACTTAAAAACAGAACCGCGGCATAAAATGAAGAAAAAACATGTTAATTGACAACAGATTCAGAATTTCTCTTGCTCTGCAGAGCCAATAGAGATACTATTGTTATATAATGTTGAATCATAAAGAGTTAAGTGGAAAGCACAGGAACCGGAAAAACAGATGAATTCGGCCAAATTGACATCATCAGTAACAGGAGCACTGAATACTCCGTTTGTGCGCAATCTGTCGCGGCAAAGGGATCTTATAATAGTATTGGGTGTAATTGGAATCCTGGTGGTAATGATCATCCCCATTCCCACAATGCTGATGGATGTTCTGCTGTCGCTTAATCTCTGTATTGCACTTATAATCCTTCTGGTTTCGATGTACACCAAGGAGGCACTTGAATTTTCAGTTTTCCCTTCCTTACTGCTCACAATTACGCTTTTCAGGCTTGCGCTTAATGTGGCCACCACCAGGCTTATTCTCAGCGGGGCCGATGCCGGACAGGTAGTTGAAGTATTCGGTACATTTGTGACCGGAGGAAACATGGTGGTAGGTGCAGTAATTTTTATCATCATCGTTATCATTCAATTCGTGGTGATTACAAAAGGTGCTGGAAGAATAGCAGAAGTTGCAGCCCGATTTACCCTTGATGCCATGCCTGGAAAACAGATGGCCATCGATGCGGATCTCAATGCCGGGCTCATCAATGAAGAGCAGGCCAGGGCACGGCGTTCTACTATTGCACGTGAAGCTGATTTTTATGGAGCAATGGATGGAGCATCGAAATTTGTACGTGGTGATGCGATAGCTGGCATCATTATTACTATCATAAACATCATTGGCGGGTTCATCATCGGAATGGCGCAGTTAGGGATGGATCTGTCTACTGCTTTAACCAAATATACTACTTTGACAATTGGTGATGGACTGGTTTCTCAGATTCCAGCCCTTATGATCTCCACAGGGTCAGGTATTCTTGTCAGCAGGGCAGCATCACAGTCTGATCTAGGCCAGGAGATTACATCACAGCTCTTTTCAAGACCCAGAGTTCTTGGAGTCGCAGGCGGGTTGATGCTTTTCTTTGCAATGATTCCCGGTTTTCCAAAATTCCCGTTTATTTTTCTGGGTATCTCCACACTTGCAGCTACTTATATGGGTTCTCTGCGGGCTAAGGAAGAAAAGAAAGCCATGGAAGCTCCAGCCTCGGTACCCAAAACCAAAGAGGAGAGGGTTGAGGATTATCTGCATGTAGACCCAATGGAGCTTGAGATCGGGTATGGTCTGATTCCTCTTGTGGATGTAAAGCAGGGGGGCGATCTGCTGGACAGAATCACAATGATCCGGCGTCAGTTGGCAACTGAGATGGGAATTATCATTCCTCCGATAAGAATACGGGATAATATCCAGCTAAAGCCTAATGAATACCGCATCAAGATCCGCACTATCGTGGTAGGTACAGGAGAATTGATGAGCGGAGCATATCTGGCTATGGATCCGGGGACAGCTTCCAGGAAAATCAGAGGAATTCCGACAGTTGAGCCGGCTTTCGGTCTTCCTGCATTGTGGATAACAGAGAGTCAGAAGGAGGATGCTGAGCTTGCCGGTTATACTGTTGTGGAGCTTCCGGCAGTTCTTGCCACCCATCTTACAGAGGTAATCAAAAAGCACTCTCACGAAATACTTACCCGTCAGGATGTGCGGAATCTTCTTGACAATATCAAAGAGAACAATGCCACTGTGGTGGAAGAGCTTATTCCAAATCTGCTTTCAGTCGGTGATGTGCACAAAGTGCTGCAGAATCTCCTCAGGGAAAGAGTATCTATCCGGGATCTGCTGCTTATTCTCGAGACTTTGGCCAATGTGGCACCCAGAAACAAGAATCCGGAG
The DNA here is from genome assembly GCA_035382965.1 of Chitinispirillaceae bacterium. Classification (GTDB taxonomy): domain Bacteria; phylum Fibrobacterota; class Chitinivibrionia; order Chitinivibrionales; family Chitinispirillaceae; genus JAAYIG01. The sequence goes on from DAOTAZ010000101.1 coordinate 3,003, forward strand.
ATCCTTACCGAATATGTACGCAACTCACTTGCCCCACAGATATGTGAGACATACAAAAACGAGAACAACCTGATTCCGGTTATTACGCTTGATCCCAATCTTGAGGCCAAGCTTGAAGGATCGCTTCAGGAAACCGAATCCGGATTCCGCTTTACTCTTGCTCCGGGGGATGTAGGAAGAATCCTCGATGCCTGCGGGGAAATCATAGAAAAAGTAAAGACCTCCGGGGAGGTACCGATTGTAATCTGTTCACCTGCAATCCGCGGAGCTTTCAGGAGGTTGACTGAGATAAATTACAGTGATCTGATTGTGCTTTCATACAATGAGATCGTACCTGGAATAGAGATAAGGTCACTGGGGATGATTTCATTGTGAGTCGGGCAATGGACGGCTGATGGAGTGATATGAGAATAAAAAAGTATGTAGCAAGAAGCATGAGAGAGGCTCTTTTGCAGATAAAGGAAGAACTGGGAGAGGATGCTATTATCCTAAAGTCCAGGAAACTTCCCAGAAAGGTGTTCTCTCTGGGTGCACAGGAAGAAGTCGAAGTGACTGCGGCTGTTGACGAGAGCTCCAGACCGGAGAGCTTTAAACCGTTACAGATGAACAATACAGGTGTCTATTCGCGTCCCCGCACTTCTAATATTATTGATCTTGACCAACCCGGAGCTCCTGAGGTCAAGCCATGGAGACCTCAGGGAATGAGGGTATCCTCAGTACCTCTGCGGGAAACCCAGGTTATCCCGGCAGTCTCCGATGATAAGGAACAGATAAACGAGATAAAAGAGAACATAAATGAACTGAGAACTCTTATAAAAGGGGTTCTGGAAAAAAACGCAGAAAACGAAAAAAAGGATAATGGCTATTCCGGCGGATTGGCTGTGCTCCATAAAAGATTGATAGATGCTGAAGTGAAACCGGAAATTGCTGATAAACTGATCAACAGGCTCAAAGGGATAGAAATTTCTCATTCAGATGTGCTGCTTGAGAGCAGGTTTACAAACTTAATTACAGAGTGCTTTCCTGTCGCGGGACCGCTGAAGCTGAAAAAGAGCGGACCTGTGGTAGTGGCGTTTGTCGGACCCACCGGATCGGGGAAAACCACTACTCTTGCCAAACTGGCTGCTCACTGTTGCGTTAACAAAGGAAAAAAAGTGTCAATTATCACTGCGGATACTTACCGTATAGCTGCTATAGAGCAGATCCGCACATTCGCGGATATAGTAAAAGTAGGGCTGCAGGTGGTTTTTTCCAGTGAGGAGATTCCGGCAGCGTTGAGAGAGTGTGCCGGAGATGATCTGGTATTTGTCGATACTGCGGGCAGGAGCAAGCGCAACACCGAGAACATGGAGGAGTTGAAAAGCTTAATTGACACTCTTCATCCAGACGAGGTACATCTGGTACTGAGTGCCACGACCAAAGACAGTGACCTTCTTGATATGGTGAAGCGTTATAAAAATGTAAACATCAACCGTCTCCTGTTCACCAAGCTCGATGAAACTGTTAAGGTTGGCAGTATCTTCAATCTGGTCAGTGAGGTAAAGATCCCGGTTTCATACTTTACGTTTGGCCAGAGTGTCCCTGATGATATTGAACTGGCCCGTCCTGCCGGATTCGTTGCAAGACTGTGGGAGGATAATAACAAGTGAACGATCAGGCGCAGAAGCTCAGGGAACTGGCTAAGAACAGGCAATATATCGGGACCGCGGCTGATATGGCCAGAAATGCAGGTATCAGTAAATGCAGGAGCATAGCAGTTACGAGCGGAAAGGGTGGAGTAGGGAAGACTAACATTGCCCTTTTTCTGGCGGTTACCATAGCCGCAGCACGGAAAAGAGTACTTCTGATGGATGCTGACCTGGGGCTTGCAAATGTTCATATACTTCTTGGAATTGCACCTGAACATAATATTTCTCATTTTATCGAGGGTGAATGCGGGCTTGAGGAAGTGATCTGCAAAGGCCCTGGAGGAATCGATATCCTTCCAGGTGCTTCAGGTCTTGAAAAACTGGCTAATCTCGATTCCGGCCGTCTTGAGCTTCTGCAGAGGGAGTTTTCAAAGCTCGAAAGAAACTATGATTTCCTTTTGATCGATACTGGTGCAGGGATCGGTGCATCTGTCACTCAGTTTGCTTCCAGGGCCGATACAGCGCTGCTGGTGATGACCCCGGAACCGACCTCGCTTGCCGATGCCTATGCAATGGTGAAAATTCTTTACGAAAAGGGATCACAGAGGATTGCAGTTATTGTAAATATGGTTTCTTCAGAGAAGGAGGGGGTCGAAACATTTGACAGGCTAAACGCATTAGTGGTAAAATTCCTGAAAAGGCCTGTTGAACTGGTTGGAACATTGAATATTAACCGTGATGTCCCCAAATATGTTCGAAGGCAGCAGGTATTGATACTTGATAGGGGACAGGAACAGACTGCTTCCAGAATTAAGGCTATTGCCCGTAAGCTGAGCGGTTTGACATTTGCCGGAAAGCAGGGGTTTTTCAGCAGGTTCTGGGGCAGCAGATAAAGTGACAGGCAGGAACTAATGGTTTTCTGGATAAAAAGGGTAGCTACCATACTTTGTTTTATTACTTTCTTTGCTGTACTCTTTGTTAATTTGGCCGGTTGTACCGATATTTTTGATCCCCACTGTTTAATCCCCGCGCTTATAAAGGCGATTCTCAGTGGAGCTCTTTTCTGGTTCGCTGGTTTTATTGCAGGTGATATTTTTTTCAAGGGTGTATTGACCGATATTGAGGTTGATGATTCGAACCTGCTTGAGGGAGGACTTCTTCAGCAGGTGCACCTGAAAAGAGAACAGCAGATTCCCGGTGGTGCCGATATGCCTTTTATCAGTGATAAAAAGGACAGCGGAAAGTAGATTTACCTTAAGGAGATGCCAATTGAGCCGGACTAATATTAAAAGCAGTATCGGAGTGAGAGAAAATGTCCAGTCTTGATAAACTGTGGCGGGAATATAAAGAAACCGACTCGAAAATCGCAAAAGACAAGCTGCTCGTGGAATATGCTTATCTTGTGAAATATATAGTCAACCGTCTTGCGGTTAATCTCCCGAATTCTGTAGACCGAAATGATCTTACAAGTTCCGGAATAATGGGGCTGATAAAAGCTGTTGAGACATTTGAACCGGAAAGAGGTTTCAAGTTTGAAACTTATGCCGGGCACAAAATCCGGGGCGCAATTTTAGATGAATTGAGGGCTTTGGACTGGGTTCCCCGTTCTGTGCGACAGAAATCAAGAGATTTACAAAGGGTATTCGCTAAACTGGAAAATGAGCTTGGTAGAATTCCCTACGATGATGAGGTATGCGAGGAGTTGGGCATCACTATGAAAGAGTATGAGGACATGCTCTCTGAGGTGACCCCGACTACAATTATCTCCCTTGAGGAAGCGATGCCTGACAGGGAATCTGATTCAAAAGAGCTCAGAATTATCGATACTATCGAGGATCCTGGGAGTGACAATCCTCTTAAGGAACTTGGCTTTACAGAAGTAAAAAATATTCTCAAGGATGCTATTGCCAACCTTCCTGAAAAGGAAAAACTGGTAGTAGCCCTTTACCATTATGAAGAATTGACATTGAAGGAAATCGGAGTGGTACTCGATATTACAGAATCACGGGTAAGCCAGATACATTCCAAGGCGATCCTTAAGCTCAGGTCAAAACTGCTGCAGAAAATCAATGCCTGAGATTCCAGGGCATTTGTAACCGCACCCGAAGTTTACTATTTAATAAGCGGAACGCAGAAGACCTGAAACGCAGCCGGGGTAAACATGAGTGAAATCAATGTACATGTCTCGGTTTCAAATGCTGGACAGGTGGACCGTTTTCAGAGCGATGCTCACCGGAATCCAGTAGTGCATCAGGAAAAGAATGCTGAGATGCACAGAAATGAGGCAGAGCAGAAGGTAAGAATGCCTGTCCAACCTGAGTCTGCAGAAGGTAAAGTCATCGATCCCAATGACAAAAGGCGGGAACAGAGAGAAAAACAGAAGAAAAGGAACCGTAGCCCTGAGGAATCAAAGTCACAGATCGGGTTGCGGGAAAGAAAAGACAGTGGGTACATTGTAGACCTGGAGGCATAAGAATCAACTCGCCTGCCTTCGGTTTTCTGAAATAAACCAGAACTGAAATTGAAAAGTTATATCAGGAGAATCAGACTGCGGAAAAACCAGTTCTCTGATTGGATCAGTACAGGAAAAAATGACTAAAGTAAATAACCCCGACCCTGGCAGGATAAAACGGATTACAGAGAGTATCATTGGGCTGCCAACTCTGCCGACTGTAGTTTCCAAAATGATAGAGCTCGTCGATAACCCTAAGACTTCAGCAGCATCACTGGCCAGACTTATCTCAACAGATCAGGCACTTACAGCAAGAATTCTGAAACTGGCAAATTCGGCTTATTACGGGTTTCCCAGAGAAATATCGACAGTAAATATGGCCATTGTCGTGCTTGGTTTTAATACTGTCAAGGATATGGGACTCTCGCTTTCGGTCTTTGATGTCTTTAAAAACCTCGAAAACACTCCTCTGTTTGATATCTCCAGGTTCTGGGAACATTCCATAGCCTGTGGTGTAGCATCAAGAATGCTTGCCCGCAATTACCGCTCAAGGTTTGCTGGTGAGGCATTTGTAGCAGGTCTGCTTCATGATATCGGGAAAGTGATTCTTAATCAGTATTTTCATACTGAATTCATTCAAATCATGAACCGCACCTCATCAGGAATGACTCTTGACGAGGCGGAAAAAGAGGTGATCGGAACCAGTCACTCCCGGATCGGAGCCTGGCTGGCTGAAAAATGGAATCTTCCCAGGATAATCTCAGAAACAATACTGAATCATCATACCCCCTGGGAATCAAAACAGGACCCTGTTTTTGTAGCCATTGTAAGTATCGCCAACTATTTATGTCATATTTCAGGGATTGGGAATTCCGGGAGAGCAACGGTTTCCATTCCTGATCCCAGGATCTGGGAGATTTTTCAAAGGGAAAATATCCCTGTCGATGAACCAGATATAGGGTCACTGCAATCCGAATTTCTCGTTGAATTTGATAAGTCAGAAACTTTTGTTTCATTTATTCACGACAACGAACAACAGTAATAGCGATGAAACTCACACAACTGTTCTCTTCTGTTGTCCTGATAACAGCTTTAACCCAGTATTCTCAGGCAGAGGGAAAAAGCGGCAGTGCTCTTGCCTTGACACCTGTTTTCTCCCGGCCTGCAACAGGTTTCCTGCCTGAGTTTTTCCTGGACAAAAATGATACCTGCACAATTGACAGCACATTTGTGGACAGCACCGGGACAGCATGGTTCTTAATCAGAACTGGAGAGAAAAACGGATGGAGCAGAGCGGAATCAATTCGGTTCCGGCAGGATAACGGAAAAGAACCGGAAGAGCAGAACACCCTGAATAAAGAATCAGAAGCAGAGAAGAAACGCAGGTATAAAATTGTCAGAGAAAATCTCCAGTGGCCCCGGAGAATGCAGCAGGCTGTCAGGGAAGGAATAGTCTGTCTCGATATGGATGAGCAGCAACTGATTGCTTCATGGGGAGAACCGGTTCAGAAAAGCAGGGCTTTTATAATTGGGCAGGGAAGGTTTGATGTCTGGTTTTTCAAGTCCAAAGACGGGAAAATTGTGATGGTGAGTTTTTCGGACGGCAAGGTAAGCGGATGGACTGAGAAAGACTGAAAGAATTAAACAGTATCACAGTTGTAACGAAAAAAATTCCTCAAATTTTCTGGTCTTCACGCAGATTCTCATAACAAACATATTATTCACTCTACAGACAGGCTTTAGATCCTGAATTCATCTATACTCCGCTAAAATGCCGATCGGATCCTCCATCATAGCAGTCTTTCAGGAATTTGCGGTAATCGAGACACTCAAATATTGAAAACATTGTTTATTCGCCTTATGCAGAGTACAGGGGCAGACATAGAATAACTCCGAACTATAAATAATTTTTGACTTGATAGTAAACTGATGTCACCGAAGATGTTTGATTCCAGTAAAAATCAGTGATACTCAAGTATTGAGGATGGAAAAAGTTGATGTCTGAAAAGTCATCGGAAGTTTATGATTGCAATTCAGGGGACGAATACAGTCTGAAGAATGAAATTGCTTTGCGCTCCAATTTTTCTCGAGTCATTCTGGTATTATATTATTTGCAGACCTGTTTTTCTTCGATTTTTCAGACGCTCCTGATTCTTCTCTGTTGAAACACTTCAGTTCAGATAAGTGTTTGGCAGAATTTGGATCCAAAGGCCTGAAAACCTTGATAAATCAAGGGAAAGGCTATATAATGAATAAAGACTTGTGTCTGAATTATCTATATTATTGTGTTTACAATTCGGATACAAATCAGGATATGTAAAAGAAGACATCCATTTCTTAATCCGGAAATCCGGGTTAGATTTAATAAGGACACCCAGATTGCTATCCAGATTCTACTGGTGACGCTGGTTTAGAAACTATGAGTCTGTCAAAAAAGATTCAAAATTCTGAATTGAGATATTGTTCCGGACTCATTAGCTCAATTTTTCTCATACTCCTTATCGGTTTAGACGCTTTTGCAGGAGATTATTACTGGGACAATTCAACCAATTTCGGTTACCAGAGCGGGAATGGAACCTGGGGAACTGATAATTTCTGGACAGTTGATGGTGTTAATCTGGTTGCCTGGCCAGGTGCGGGTAATACGGCTACTTTTGCCGGTGCAGATGGCAATTATGTAATAACTGTAAATGGTACTCAGAATGTTGACAGCATGGCTTTCAGTTACAACGGTTATACTCTGAACGGCGGGACTGTTAATCTGGGTACAAAAAGCGGTATCTATGTGGCAGATGGGAAAAAAGCAACGATAAATTCGGTTATAAACGGCAGCAATGGGATAGTAAAATACGGCAGTGGTGAATTGTTTCTGGATGGTAATAAT
>DAOTAZ010000102.1:0-9912 GCA_035382965.1 Chitinispirillaceae bacterium
ATACTTTTTTGAATTCCATGAATCTGCGTAAAGGGGTGTGGGTTGAGCTATTCCGTCAATTTCAATATCGAAGTATCCTGCCCCGTCGGCAAGCTCAACGCCAAATGTCGATGTGCCGCTTACCTTTATCTCGATTGAGGAGCCTGACCAGTTGAAGCGAGGTGCCTTGGGGTTGGTAAAATCGAATCTTCCGTAATAATTGATCAATGGATTATCAGGTTCAATCAGGGTATCTGCAATGAGATTGCCTGAAGTTGCGATGAATAATACCCCGATTAAGCTCCCCTCCAACAGGCGGCTTTTTAACATGCGAAAAATGAAGTTCATTTTTGGAATCCCTGGTTTCTGTACCTGAATTGCTGCACTTTTTACATGATAATTCAGATTCAAGTGTGAATATAAGAATCTTCTTCTCTATATAATAAAAAATATAGTTGCTGAATTGTGGTTTTTGTGGACTGCCGGTTTGGATTCTGTGGACAACTTTGACAACACAGATGTTTATAGAACCAATGTGGTCATCGATGTCAACACTTTGAGTCTTTCAGCGCAAGAAACTTATTTGTTGCATACCGAACCGATTTTAAATTGAATTCTGATCAGGTATTCAAGCACAGTATCCACAAGAGAGGGATATTATGAGAATCAGAACAGGGATCTCTTTTATTGTCATTATCATATTTGCCACTGTTGGTTTTTCCATGACTGCAAACCCGATCATCTCACGTGGAAAAACAGTTTACTCTTCCCGCGGAAATCTCTCCTATTTGACTGATAATAAGTATGGGGGCCAGGCTTTTATGGTCAGTGACAATTCCTGGATTGCCATAAATGTGGATGCCGGACCTGCAAAGGTTCTGTTGAACTGGAATAATCCAGGGTACTCCTGGTCTGATTTGATCGCTTCAGCGACATCCTGTAAAAGCGGTCTGAACGTACCAGTTGATTATGATATTCTTATTTCCACGAATTCCACAAACGGGGATGATGGGGACTGGACACCAGTATTGAATATCAGAAATAACAGCGTAACGGCGCGGGCACATTCCATCGATTTCGGCAATTCACAATGGTTAAAGATGTCAATTGTAAAGGGTGGGGGTTCCATTGATGAAATTGAAGTGTTTGATGTGACAAGCGGGGGTGATGATATCTGGTTTTTCCCGGGTACCAGCATTTCTGCCAACGCTTACAAATCAAACCCTCCCTCAGAAAGCTTTGCCGACCTTATAACAAAATCTAACCCTTCATTTACTCCTGCTGTTATCCGAGGAGGAATCCCCTGCATAAACAGTACAACTATGGCAAATGATATCTCTGCATATATTGACATAGCGCGAAACGCGAAGTACTGGGCAATTGAGATGGGAACCAACGATGCCTGGGGTGGAAGCGCTTACAATGTCTCGACATATAAATCCAACATGCAGAAGATAATCGATTCCTGTAAAGCAAACGGGATTCAGCCGGTAATAGCAAAGATAATCGGAACAGACTCATCCAAAGCAGGATGGCAGGTTCATCCCGGTTTTCTCAGAGCGATCGATTCACTGACAGTAAAAAACAACCTTATTCCCGGGCCTGATTTCTATACCTATTTCTCTACACATACATCAGAGCTCAGTGACGGGGTTCATCCCAATGCGGCAGGAGGAGCCAGTATGTTCCGCCTGTGGGCTGAAAAAATGGACAGCCTTTATGCGATTTCTGTTTCCACTAAAAAAGGAACGAAACAGACGGAAAAGATGCATTCAGGTATGATGCAGTTGAAATTGGTCAATAAGCAGTATGAGATAAGCGTGAAATGTGCAGGTACGCTGTCGATTTATTCTCTCAGCGGGGCTCTTATAAATGAAGTTTACTTACCGGCAAATGGATCTTACAAACCGGACACTAAAAGAGGAGTCTGCATCGCCCGGTTTTTATCGAGTTCTGTTCTTCTGAATACGTGTTATTGAAGAAATATAGTTCCAAAATTAACCGGAAAAAGTGATACCAGCCAGACAAAGCGCTATAACTTTGAAAGACTGAATTGGTGTAAAATTAACTGTCAGGCTGTTCATCTGTGGTTTCACTTTCTTCCAATTCCTCCTGCATCTCCATCAGGCGTGCCTTTTTACGGTTCCTTATACGTGTCACTATAAAAGCGACAATTGCGAGTATGGTCAACCCGATCCAGAAAAAGGAATAATCTGCGATCAGAAACAGATATTTGAAACGTTTTCTTATCTCCTTCTGAAGAAGATCTTCGAATTCCTTTTTACTGAGTCCGAAGACCTCCAGACACCCTCTCTCAAAATTTCTTCTTTGCTCTGTAGCAGAGAGCAGTTCCGGAATGAAATCGATTCCATACATATCAATGAGAAAAGAAACGGCGAAATGGCTCTGGCAGTATGCGAGTTGAGCTTTCCAGTAATCGAATCTGTTAAGTTTTTCGATAGTATCAAGAGACAGAAGGGAACCGGTAAGAACTGCTCTCGACAGAATGACATGCTGATCAAAGGAGAGCTCACCAGAGAGTGCCATTGCCACTCCCTCATGAAACCATCTTGGCACATGGAGTTTTCCGTATGATCTGACAAGGGCGATATGAACCATTTCGTGGCTTATTATCCTGTAAAAGTCGGTATTGTAAAAAGCGTATTTTTTATCAACAGGAATGACGATCAGATCTCTTCCTGCCGCGCCTCCCCCTCCCCATTCAGGAATCCTTACTCCGAGAGTTCTTTGATCCGCACTGGTGTAAAACCGGATTAAAATGGGAGTGGAATCAATGCGGGGTTCAGGGTTAATGATTTTCAGTATGCGATTGTATTCTTTTTGGAGGGAAATTGTGTCGAGTTGAGGCGGCATCTGGCCTTCATACTTTATTTCAGTACAGAGGGAAAAGGAAAAGATAAGGAGAATAATCTGGAGAACCCGCATCCATTAAAACTATATCTTGCCAGATATCGAATCGGTGGTTACAGCGGTGGTATTAATGCCGCCCCTTTAATTTTAAACAGAAGAATTTTATCGAATATTGGGAAATAGAAGGCGGTTTCACCGCTTTTGGATTGGCTCTGGGCGGTGATGCGGTGATACTGTTTTCAAATCCAAGTAATAGGTCGGCTGTTTTCCCAAATTGAATACCCAGCTTCAGTCCGGGATTATAGAAAACACCGGAAATTAAATCCGCAGATGGTAATGAAATGAAAATAATGATGCTGTTATGCATGATGATCTCATAGTGCAGTTTCCGGGATGATTTTTTTGGGTTGCTGTATGCTTTGAGAAAAAAATACATTCCCCAAAATAAATTATTAAAAGATTTGATTCTTTTTTTGCTGCTGCGGTTCATGCCAGGTTTTCTCTTGTATGCTTTTACAGCAGCCGTGGAGGTATCAATGCCGCCTCCAGCCAAATCAAGCCCGGTTAACCGGGCTTCTAAGTAACCAAATTCACATCATATTCTTCTGCGATTGATTCAGAATAATCTTTTATCAATATTTGCCATGTGTTATTTTTTACTTACCCTGAAACACGCATTTGCAATTCGAAAACTCAACTGAGATAACACCTGTGGTTGATATCTACACCTTTATTTCATTATTGACATTCATTTTAAACCTCTCAATTTTCTCCTATGTTCTGGGGCAGAGGAGAAAGTCACGGCTCAACACTTCATTCCTGCTTTACACCTTCTTCATGTCGATAGTGCCCCTTATCGATTATCTAAGCTACCTTCCATTCTCCCCTGGAGTCAGCCTTTTTTTCAACAGGCTGCTTCTGACACCCATGCTTTCGCTGGGGTTCCTGTTTCTCAACTTTGTCTATGAGCTTCTGGGCAGAAAACAGGATACAGCTTACCGCCTGTCATTTCTGGTTTTCATTCTGTCGCTGTGTATAGTCGTGATTTTCCCCCCTGTCAGGGGTGTAAAAATGGAGGGAAGCAAAGTACTTTTATATATGCCTACAATCTGGCTGATTATCTCTTTTAATCTTTCATTGACACTGGTTCCCCTCCATCCTTTCTGGCTCTGCTTTGAACGCTTACGGAATAAAGCATCCGATCCGCAACTGGTCAAACAGCTTCGGCTTGTGCTTGCAGGTTCGGTTCTCTCTTCTATCGTTTCAGTATGTACTGTCTGTGGAGCGTTTGTTTTAGGTATTCCCATACTGCTAAGGTTTGCCTGTCTTGGAATACTTACCAATACCCTTTTTTTGTATCTAGCCATACAAAGGCATTACTTTCTTTGTGTAAATAATGAACAGATCGAGCAATCATTCCGTCATATTTTCGAGAATGTACATGATGCTGTGATTCTGTTTGACCAAAGTGGATTTGCTGCCCAGATCAACCGGAGCGCACATTCACTTCTGGGTAATGAGGCAAACGGTCTGACCGGATTGTCGCTGCAGAAACTGATCGAAGGTTATGAATTTTCTCAAGACTATACCGGGAACCCGGCTTCCATAACAGATGCCTCCGGAAGAAAAGATCTTATCTTATCGCAATCTCCCATTAAAAGTAATGGTAAATTATTAGGAAAACTGCTGATAATCCATGATATTACAGTGCAGAAAAAAACCGAACAGCAACTGGCCAGGGCTAAAAATATCGAGTCCATAGGTCAGCTTGCCGCTGGAGTTGCCCATGATTTCAATAATTATCTCTGTGGAATAATATCCAGTTTTACTCTTGGAAAAATGGAGCTTGGTTCTGAGTCCAAAGTCGCAGAGATTCTCTCTGAGGGTGAAAAGGCGGCGTTGGCGGCAAGGGAGCTTACCAATCAGATACTATCCTTTGCCAAAGGTGGCCCTCACATCGAAACAGTATTTGACATAAATGAACTGATAAAGGAAGCAGGTGAATTTTCTGTAAGGGGATCAGGTGTCAGCCTGAAGATTTCTCTTGATGAGCAGGGGGCCAATGTAAAAGGTGACAAGTCTCAGATTCGTCAGGTGTTTCAAAATGTAATCCTTAATGCCGTACAGTCTATGCCGGGAGGCGGCGAAGTTAAAATTACCGGAGGAGTTGTAACTCTTGAAGAGGATGAATTGCCTCCTCTTGGTAAAGGATGCTATTTCAAAGCAATGGTGGCAGACACCGGCTGCGGCATGTCTCCGGATATTCAGACCCGCATCTTTGACCCGTATTTTACCACCAAATCCAGGGGCAGCGGTTTAGGGCTTGCGGTTGTATACTCGGTTTTAACAAAACACAAAGGTTATGTAACAGTTGAATCACAGGAAAATAAAGGGACTGTCTTTACAATTCTGCTTCCTGTTGCACATGAGCCGGTAACGATCCTTCCGGCTCCCTCATCACCTCTGCGTTTTGTTCCGGGACGAATTCTGATCATGGATGACTATGCACCGGTACGCATGAGCCTTTCACTTATTCTAAAGCGTCTGGGGTTTGATTCGGATCATGCTGCTTCAGGAAAAGAAGCACTTGAAAAGTACGATAAAACAAGTGGTAATGGCAAAAAGTACAGTGCAGTAATAACAGACCTTACTGTTCCAGGCGGAATGGGAGGGTGTGAACTGGCAGCGGAGCTTCATAAGAGGGATCCACAACTGCTTATTGTAGTCTCCAGCGGTTATACCGGAGATACAGCAATTGCAGATTATAAGAAATATGGTTTTGCGGCCGTGCTCCATAAACCGTATAGTTTTGATGAATTAAAGAGTGTTCTTGCTGCAGTCCTGCCCACTTCGGAATAACAGACCTTCCTCCAGATAAGAACTGTCTTTTCCCGTTTAGCAAACCTGAACATACCAAAACCGGTCAATAATGCATTGACATTATCTAACTCGTAATTAGATAATAAAATTATGGCCAGTAAAACAATTTCACTATACCTGAAAGTGCATCACAGTGAATTGATAGGGCTGGCTATTATCACTACCATAGCTGTCTCTCTGAATGGGCTTGGGAAAGTATTTCCCGCATCCGGGAGGTCTTTACCTTCCCGTGTTGTGGAAACCAGACAGATAAAATACTCCAATGTCCATGAAAAGTATTACGCTGATAACTGGCAACTCCTCGAGGAACGATTTCCTGAAAGAAAGACAAATGAACCGTTTGTCTATATTAAACAGGTCTTTTGTGTTTTCGGTGGAGCGATAATTATGATGCTGGCGATTTCCAGGAAAATCCGCTTTGAAAAGTCCTTTTCGCAGGTTACAAGCTGGGATGTTACTGCCTTGTGCTGTATCCTGAATCTGATTTTCGCCTATGCATTCGGTTTTACTGCTGTCGTAAACGATTGGTGGTTTTTCTTCCCAGATCTTATAACCGGCATTATATGGCAGATTAGGAACGGTCAGATGGTGCTTGGTGATGTACTGTTTTATCCTTTTGCAACGGTCATGGGTCATCTGGCAGTAATCCTGACACTGAGAATGAAGGATCCTTTGAACAATTCAAGGGTGGATGCTTTGTTAAAGGCGGTATGGTTTACTATCCTGTTTACTATTGCGCTTTTTGCCATAATATTCGGTTCCACCGTCATGCAGGGAATGGTAAAATGGCTGTATTTCCCCTTTGGTCTTGCCGGACTCATTTTTTACCGCAAATTTACCGCTTTTCAACTCTGGTCTACCACTTTGCTGTTTGTGATCTGTGAATTCCTGTGGGATGTGGTATCGCGCGTAAAAGGTATCTGGATTTTTCCGGATTATACCACTCACCCGGGGCTATACTGTAAAGAGATTCTGCTTTTCAGGATTGGAGATTTTCCTGTTATCTGGCAGCCGGAAATGACTCAGATGGCCTTTGTATCGGGGCTGATCTGCATCGTCTTTTTTCACACCGCACGGTATCTGCTTAACAAGAAATAGGGGGTGGATCATCAGCATGAATTTCCCGTTATATCTGACACTGGATCTTTGTTTGTGTGTGATTGCTGTCATTGCCGCTGTTCCGCTGTATAAACGTCTTGATAAATACAGCAGGAAGGCTGCAGTATCTACATTCCTTCTGCTCTGTGTTCTATCCGCTGGTTTTCAGTATATCTGTTTTATACGCGTAGGGGCCTGGATTGTGAATCCTGAAGTGACATGGCTTATTCCATATAGAATTGCCGGATCACCGGTTGAGGAGTACCTTTTCTGGTGGTCTTTTGCCATTATAATGCTCGAATTGTATCTGTATCCTGGAGTCTTGAAAAAAAATAGAACCGAAGGGAGCGGAAGCTATAAGACATCTGATAAATATCTTCATTGCGAAAATGCCAGGTGAAGCACCAGATTTCTGAGAAAGGGTTTTTCCGGAGGAAAAAATGAAGTGGTATCTGATGTGGTGGGTAATTGGAAGCATCATTATACAAACAGGATTGTACATGATGATCGGGAGAAATGTGGCAAAAAGTGCGGCAGTGTTTTGTGTTTCTGTCACATTTTCTCTTTTAATTACAATTGAATTTTTTGCAACAAGAGCCGGGATATGGTCCTGGAGTCCTGATGTGACATTGTATAAAATCGGTAATATACCTGTTGAAGAGATGATGCTTTATATCACTTCTGCAATAACGACTATACTCTTTTTTGAGACGATCAGATGGATATTTCAGAGATCAGAGAAATAATAGTGTTCTCCTCAACATAAGATGGCAGTGTGATTCAGGTTAAGATATTGCTCCTGATGTCCTCTTGCTTGTTCAATCCCCTCTGAGCTTGCGATTTGTCCTCATATTACTCCCGGTTATGAAATAAGTCCTCCGGTTGAAGCGCAGTCATATTAGGACCATTTCAAGGAGCAAATCTATGGATATAAGAGATTTTGAAGATAAGAGGAGCTCTCAGGAACCCGGTTCCGATATCAATCGGAATCTAAGGGAGAAAGGAAACCGCCTTGCCTCATCGGGTAAAGATGCTGCGGTTCAGGAGTTATCCAGAATAGGGACTGCTATTCATAAAGCAGCCGAAAAACTTCATGAACAGGACGACTATTTTGCAGACTGGGCTGATAAGGCAGCGGACAGGCTGGATTCTTTGTCAAACTATCTTAAGGAGAAGAAGTCAGATGATATCATGGATGACCTGCAGGATTTTTCGAGACGCAATCCTTATGTAACGGTTGGGGTGATGTTTGCCGCAGGTCTGGCCCTGTCCAGAGTACTGAAATCGGGACAGCGATAGTCCGGGGAGGCTAAAGATGAGTTTTCAAGACAGAACAGTGTTTGTAGAGGAGGAGTCTGCAATCGATCTGATAAGGGATCTCCGTGATGAAGCTCTCACTATGATCCGTCAGGAAATCGAATTGGCGAAAGCGGAAGCTTCCGAAAAAATCTCCTCTGCAGTAAAGAATTCGGTTTTCATGGTAGTCTGGTCTTTTGTTTTATATGCCGGTTTTTTGTTTCTGCTGGCCGGGCTGACGTTTCTTGGTTATTCAGGTTTTGTGGCGGCAGGATTATCTCCGGCAGTGGCAATCTGGCTGATGCCGCTTATTACGGCAGTGATAGTCCTTGCAGTTGGGGGAATCGGCCTCTGGAGGGCATATAAAAAGTTGACCAGTATTTCACCGGTGCCTGAGAAGACGATCCATACACTCAAGGAGGATCAGCGATGGCTGAAAAAGGAACTTTGACAGAAAATAGAGAACAGGTGGAGATCCATAACTGGGCCCCTGTCAATGAAAGCGGTAAGCCAAAGAGTTCAAGTGAAATCGAGCATGACATAGAGGAAACCCGTGATGAAATGAACAGATTGCTTGACGCGCTGGCTGACCGGATAAGTCCCAACAGAATGGTAAACAGGTTCAGGGGAAGGATTGTCAGAGCATACAGACAAAACAAATTACCTCTTCTGCTGATGGCCTCGGGGGCTGTGTGGATGTTCTATGACATTCAGCACCAGGATGGAAAAGGGAGGCCGGAGTTTTACAGAAGAAGAGAGAGGCCTGAAGAGGAGATCAGGCATAAATTTGAGTCTGGAATGCAGCGGACAAAACAGGAAGGAGAACAGTTTGAGCAGAGAGCCCGTGAAACTTCCGAAGAGGTAAAGGAGAGGGCAAAGGAAAGGATTGAAAATACAAAAGAGAAAGTGTCATACTATTCGGAACAGGCAAAGGAGCGTTCTCAGGAGATGCTGAGGCGGACGGACAGGGCAGTTCATGAAAATCCACTGCTTGCAGGTTTGACAGCGGCCATAGCCGGCGTGATTACCGGGTTGTTACTGCCTGTGACTGAAACCGAGAAAAAAAGTATCGGGAAAAATGTCAGGGAAGCTTTTGAGCAGGTAAAGGAAAAGGGAAAGGAGACTCTGGAAAGCGGTAAAGAAGTACTTGGTGCCGCAAGGGAGGAATCCAGGAAACAGGGTCTGCCTGAAGAAATTTCCAGGGCAGAACAACCTGAGGGTCGTCATGATGTAAGCTCAAAAGTATCAGAGACTGTAAAAGCAGCAACAGAAAAGGCGGAAGAGAAGATGGGCAGGAATTATCCCGGAAAAAAAGCTGCATAGATGAGCCTGGTTCTGTGTCTGAATTATCTATGCTTTGTGCGTAGATAATTCAGATACAAAAAATAAAGGAATCGATGGCTTTTTCTCTGGTTAAATTGAGGAAACAGATTCTTAATCGATTAATCCGGGTCAGATAAACAGTATATGGGGAGTGTGTTTTTTAAGGCACGAGTCATCCGAGGCGCATTTCAGGAAACAGGTTTCTAGTTATTTAATACATCAGAATTGGGTTTTTTCAGGAATCACCTTGAGGAGAATCTGATTAGAAACCTGGCCTTTTTGAAAACAGATACAATTAAATTCGATAGCTGTGCGCAGCAGCCAATTTTATATTCCATCTGTGTGGCGAGGGTTGTATATTGTATTAATCGATTAAACACATGGCGGGGAGGTCAGATGAAACTGGTAATTTACCCATTGGTTGCAGCAATAATCATCGTCAGTTCTGCATATTCAGAACAAAAA
>DAOTAZ010000103.1:0-9862 GCA_035382965.1 Chitinispirillaceae bacterium
TGCTTGGACTCACCTCCCCCGGATCCCTGGGATTTTACCAATGAGTTAACGGTAAAGTAGAGGCGTTGGAGCAGCAGGTACCCGATTTCTATATCGGCCAGCACAAATTCAGAAAAGTTAAAGCTGGCATTACTGATTTATGCTATATTACTTATACGGGGTAAGGATGAACACCAGAACCATAGAATCGGGGTAGCCCGAAAATGGAGGTGATCATCTATGATGGTCAAAAAATTGCATCCCAATTATTTCTTGTCTGCTGTTTTTTTTCTCTACGTGTCTGCTTTCGCTCAGAAGATAAACATATCAGGTACGGTAAAAGAAGAATCAGGAAGCCCGATAGCGGGAGCTGCCGTAAAGCTGAAAAGTAATGAAAACATACGAACCACTACCAATTCGGAGGGGCAATTTACACTTATAAGTGAGACCTCAGTTCATAAAACCCATCCGCAACATCTTCGTTCATCCGCAGTTTTTAAAGGCTCTTATGTAGATATTACTCTCGCAGCACCATCTGATGTCAGCATAGCTGTTTATTCTGTATCAGGAAAAAAAATGTATGGTACTAACTCCGGTAAGCTCGATGCCGGATTAAGAAGAATACATCTGCCGGTAGACAAACTTGGTTCAGGTGTTTATCTGGTAATGATCAGCTATGATGGAAACAGAAATGTATTCAGATATGTCTCAGCGAATCAGGGATATAGTAACCTTGCCATTTACAGAAATAAAAATGATGACAGGGCATCCGGTGAGCTTGTAAAGAAAGCGGCTGCTCCGCAAGCCGACATTGTCGATACACTCGTGGTTACTGCAGATGGATATATTGCGGAAAACTATCCTCTGAGCAGCCATTCCCAGCAGGATATTGAAATTACACTTAAAAAAGTGACAGTTGAGACAGGCAGTTTCACTGAAACCGTAAATGGTGTGTCTTTTGAAATGGTATACATCCCGGGAGGGACGTTTACTATAGGGTGTGAGAGCAGTCCATGCCCGGCTGATGCACAACCTGTTCCGGGTGTGAAGGTCAGCAGTTATCATATCGGGAAAAATGAGGTAACAGTTGGGCTGTGGAATGCAGTGATGAATGACGATGAGCAAAGCTGGGGTAGTCCCTCAATTACCAGCATCACCTGGTACGATGCCATGGAATTTGCCTGCAGATTGAGCCAGTTGACAGGCAGGAAGTATCGTATGACTACCGAGGCTGAGTGGGAATATGCTGCGAAAAATCATTTAAGCAGTTTGGCAAATATAGGCAGCACCGAGGAGTGGGCCTACAATTCCTGGAGCAGTACGCACATGGGCGGGACCGATCCAGTAGGGCCAAGCAGTGGAGAGCACACTCAAAAAACCCGGCGCGATGCACAAGGCAGTGTAGATAATATAACAGGACGTCTCATCCGTTCAATTGATGGCATAGGTCCGGCGCTACGTCTGGCCATCTCGGCTGAAATGGACTATCCTCCCGGCTATGTTCCTCCATGCGATCTCAACGCTCCGCAAATAGGTGATGAACCGGTGAATTCTTATCGTGACCCGCGATGGATCACTGGAAGTGATGCGCATTGGACAACCGGGTCCATAGCGATTGGCAACTTTGATCTCAGAGTCTGGGATGATGGTACCGCAGTGTTAAATGGAAAAAATGGTCAGTGGTTCACTTCTAACAATATCGTCTTTGTGTTTGTACCATCCTCAGGTTCCAGCGTAACATATCCGTATATCTTCCTTGACACAACGCAAGGCTCGCTTCTTTCCAGCCAGAGCTTTATGTCCGGAGGTTATATCGGGAGGATAGCAAAGAAAGCGGCTGCCAGCTACACAAAACCGTCAATATCCGGCCTGAAAAGCGGGGCAGAACTGGCAGCGACAGCCGGTGAAAACTATAAAATGGTCGACATGGTCAATATCCCGGAATCAGCTAAAAAACAGGATTCGAGGCTGCTTGACGGGACAAACAAGGGATGGTTTCAGAACAATACTCAGGCCGGTGGTCTGCATCATTACAGAAAAGATGTGGATCCGGATGAATTCCGGTTTACGGTCAACAATAATGGAAGCAGGGTAATGCTTGCCAATGGTGTGTGGTTTACGGTTAATAATGTGTTTTTACGGGTGACACACTCCAGCGGTTATACAACTGATTATCTGTACGCTATAGGTTCGGACGGCACATTTTATCATCTTTCGTTTCAGGCTTATGAGCGTGCTGACTTCAGGATGTTCAAGCTGGCCAACAATGGAAGTGAATTCGAGTCTGTCTGCGGCAGTATCTGCAGCGGTGAGATCCCGAAAGGTGAGGGCGCTTCGATTTATGCCAGGTTAGAAAATGGGCATTCGACATTTGTGCCTGCACCGTGTCCGGCTGGCGGTTGTCAGTAAGCAGATGCAAGGATAATAACAGAAAGCCCCTTAAAAAGTTCTCATTTTAAGGGGCTTTACAATGCCTGAATATGAACTGGCGTTGTTAGAAGCTTAAATGGGGGCGCATTATTCCTCTCTACCTGTATTGAATAACCCTTAATAGAACAGTAGTAACGCCTATAAAGAAAAGATTAGCCATACTCAAAAAAGACAGATGTGTTTGAGATAAAAGATTTCTGTTAGCTAAGGATCAATTGAAGAATTATTTTTTTTACAGGTGATGGGGTTCCACCTTTAACCGCCTGCCAATAGGCTGATGACTCCTGCTATGTGCCACGTAGGAGTATTCGAAGCCCTCAATTTAAACCTCTTCGGTATACTCCTGTAAACCTCTTCAAATAAACTCAAGGAGTTTTAATGAGATCATTTATGCCGTTTCTTTTAGTGGGGACAGGCGGATTTATTGGTTCAATACTGCGCTATTTTATGACCGTTCTTTTTCAGAATTTCCATAGCCTCCCTTTTGGTACTCTGATTTCAAATTTCGCAGGCTGTTTCTTTATAGGGATTATAACGGGGCTGTCTGTCGATATTCCGCTTCTTTCAAGTGAAGCAAGGCTTTTACTTGCAACAGGTGTATGCGGGGGATTTACTACGTTATCTTCGTTTATATTCGAAATAGGACAATATATCCAAGAAGGAGAATACCTGACAGGGTCTTTTTATATGATGGGGACGCTGTCAGGTGCTGCATTGGCGTTTTTCTGGGGAATGATGCTGATCAGACTTTTTCTAAAGTGGTAAACTGTAAGGTGAATCCAAACACAGTCAACATTATGTTGTGGTCTATTATAGTAATTGGGAGAGATTGAAAATTGAGAGAAAAAACAAAAAACCCCTCAAATCTGCTTAATTTCGCTGATTTTAAGGGGTTTAAGATTGGTAGCGCTACGGGGAATCGAACCCCGGTTTGATGGCTGAGAACCACCCGTCCTGGGCCACTAGACGATAGCGCCAAAATTTCAAAGTGTATTTCAGTTCTTTTTCAACTGAAAACTGGGGTGCAAGGATTCGAACCTCGATAGCTGGAGCCAGAATCCAGAGTCCTGCCATTGGACGACACCCCAAGAATTCCGTATATCGTCAATCATTATCAGAAAGACACAACTTAATTCATGTTTCTGTTAATGATTTGTGTTCTGGAATCAAAGAACTTTTCAAAATCTGCATAAATATACAATTTTAAAAACACTGGTGCAAGAAAGAGTTGGATGCAGGGTTAAACATTTACAGCATTTTTGTATCTTCTGTCCCTTCGATGCGGTTTGCGTCTATAACATAATTAATTATCCTTTTGACTTTTATCTACGGTTTTTCGTATTTTATTAAATTGCCGTCAGGATTTTCCAGAACAGCTCCGTTGATCAGGAAGTGCCGACAGCAGTAAATCTGTAAACAATTCAGGGCGTTTAGCTCAGATGGTTAGAGTACTACCTTGACATGGTAGGGGTCACTGGTTCGAGTCCAGTAACGCCCATTTTTCTTCAGCCTCGTTTCCTTTGTTTTTTTTAATGAATGCAAGGGGAAGGTGGCTTGTTTTATTGGTAGTAAATCATATATGATAATCAAGTTACCTGATAACAACCAGAAAGAGCTTCCTGAGGGAGCATCTGCGCTTGACCTTGCCAGGGCGATAAGCCCCAGGCTGGCAGGTGCTGCTGTTGCTGCGAGGATTAATGGGGCATTAGCCGATCTTTCCAGGAAACTGAACGATCAGGATCAGGTTGAGATCATTACTTTTGATTCTCCAGAGGGAAAATCTGTTTTCTGGCACTCCTCTTCGCATATTCTTGCGCAGGCTGTTCAGGAGCTTTTCCCGTCTGCAAAGATCGCGATCGGTCCTGCCATAGAGAGCGGTTTTTATTACGATTTTGACGTTGAAGAGCCGTTTACCCCTGAGGATCTTATTGCTATCGAAACTAGGGCAAAAGAGATAGTGGCAAGGAAACTTCCGATTCAACGCACTGAGCCATCGATGGAGGAGATCCGCTCCTATTTCGAATCCAGGGGTGAGAAATACAAACTGGAGCTTCTCGATGAGATAGAGGGGAAGCCCAGTGTTTATATGCAAGGTGAGTGGCAGGATCTCTGTCGTGGTCCTCATGTTCCTGATACCGGTTATATTAAAGCTGTAAAGCTCCTTTCTACAGCAGGTGCGTACTGGCGTGGAAATGAAAAGAACCGGATGCTTCAGCGTATCTATGGAATCTCTTTTCCGAAGCAGGCGATGCTTGATGAGCATTTAAAGCTTCTGGAGGAGGCGCAGAAGCGTGACCACAGGAGACTTGGCAAAGAGTTAGACCTGTTTTCTTTTCATCAGGAGGGTGCTGGTTTCCCGTTCTGGCATCCAAAGGGGATGATTCTTTACAATCTGATTGCCGATTACAGCCGTAAGCGTCAGCTTGAGGCCGGCTATAATGAAGTGAAGACCCCAATCATACTCAATGAGGAGCTGTGGCATAGAAGCGGGCACTGGGACAAGTACCGGGAGAACATGTATTTTACCACTATCGATGAAGCGGTGCATGCGGTAAAGCCGATGAACTGTCCGGGACATCTCCTGATATACAAGACCAGTGCACATTCTTATCGTGAATTTCCCATAAAACTGTTTGAATTCGGGCTTGTGCACAGGCATGAGAAAGCCGGTGTGCTTCACGGTCTCTTCCGGGTTCGTCAATTTACTCAGGATGACGCGCATATTTTCTGTACTCCTGAGCAGATAGAGGAACAGATCGGCGAAGTGATGAGCTTTATAATGGACATGTACAGGGTTTTCGGTTTTGAGGAATACAGGATCGAGCTTTCAACCCGTCCGAAAAAGTTCATCGGTTCCATCGAAGTGTGGGACAGGGCGGAAGCAGCGCTGAAGAGTGTGCTTGACAAGCAGAAGTTCCCGTATCAGATAAATCCCGGGGATGGTGCTTTTTACGGTCCCAAGATCGATTTCCATATTAAGGATGTTTTGAAGCGCAGTTGGCAGTGCGGGACGATCCAGTTGGATTTCAGTTTGCCTGAAAGATTTGACCTGGAGTATATCGATGCCAACAGTCAGAGGATGCGTCCTGTGATGATCCATCGGGCGCTTTTCGGATCTATGGAGCGGTTTATCGGGATTCTTATTGAGCATTACGGCGGGGCTCTTCCTTTCTGGCTTGCCCCTGTTCAGCTCAGGATTCTGCCTGTGTCTGACCGTTTTATTGGTTATGCGCGGGAGTTGCAGAAAAAGGCTGCTGATGCCTCAATAAGGGTTGAAATTGACGAGAGAAGTGAAAAGGTTGGATATAAAATCCGTGATGCGGAAGTAAAGAAAATACCTTTTATGGCTGTTGTCGGAGAGAAAGAGCAGGAAGCGGGTACTGTATCGGTTCGACAGCATGGAAAGGGTGATCTGGGATCAAGAACGGTTACGGAGTTTCTTGAATATCTGGTCGCAGCCAATAAACCTGGTTCAAAAAATTAACTATAAAAAAGGAGGCTTTTATTAACAGATTTCGTTCGTCAAACAGAGATGGAGACACGACACGGATCAACAACGAAATCAGGTCCCCGCGGGTCAGAGTAGTTGCAGATAATGGTGAAGCGCTTGGAATAATGCCGATCAGTGATGCATTGGTAAAAGCTGAAGAAGCAGGGCTGGATCTGGTTGAGATTGCGCCCACTGCTGACCCACCCGTATGCCGGATCATGGATTATGGCAAGTTTAAGTACGAGAAATCCAAAAAAGCCAAAGAGGCAAAGAAAAAACAGCATGTGATGCACCTTAAAGAGATCAAGCTGCATCCTAAAACAGATGAGCATGATTTCAATTTCAAAATGGAGCATGCGCGCAAGTTTCTGCTTAAGGGAGACAGAGTCAAGGCTACAGTGGTATTCAGGGGGAGAGAAATAACCCACATTGACTTTGGGAGAGAAATACTCAACCGCATGGATGAGAAACTGGCTGATCTGGCTCAGGTTGAGATTAGCGCGAAAATGGAAGGAAGGAACATGATTTCTATCTATGTTCCGG
Source organism: Chitinispirillaceae bacterium (assembly GCA_035382965.1). Taxonomy (GTDB): domain Bacteria; phylum Fibrobacterota; class Chitinivibrionia; order Chitinivibrionales; family Chitinispirillaceae; genus JAAYIG01. The sequence goes on from DAOTAZ010000103.1 coordinate 6,443, forward strand.
ATAAAGTAAAAATAAAAGAGGTTCTGCGCAAGATTGAAGCGGAGCGCAAAAAAGAAGAAAGTCAGAAGTCTGAAGCAGAGTAACAGATCTCAGGAAATAAATTGAAGAACGGAGTGTATCATGCCGAAGATGAAAAGCCGCAGTGCAGCTCGTAAACGTTTCAGTTTGACGGCCGATGGGCACGTAAAGAGAAAAAAAGCCTTCAAAAGTCATATTCTGAACAAGAAGACCAGAAAAAGGAAACGCAATTTGAGGAAGACCACTCTGGTGTTTGAAGGTATGGAAAAGAAATTTCGCAGGATGATTGAGGTTTAAGGAAAGAAAAAAAAGTGCTGTCCGGATGTTTTTTCTCCCTCTGTATGGGAGGTGAGATGTAATTTTAAGCCGGACACATGATGATCAGGAAAACTGATTTATTTACATAAAAGGAGTTTGATATGCCGAGGGCAAAGAATCGTGTAGCCTCACGTGCAAAACGCAAAAAATTACTCAGTCAGACCGCCGGCAATTATGGCAAGAGGAATAATTGTTATTCCATCGCAAAGGATACCTTTTTAAGGGCCGGTGTTTATGCTTATCGTGATCGCAAACAGAACAAGCGGAATTTCCGTTCACTCTGGATTATGCGTATCAATGCTGCGGCTCGACTGAACGGCATGGCTTATGGAAAGTTCATTTCCGGGCTGAAGGCAAAGGGAATCGAGCTGGACAGGAAGAGCCTGGCTCATCTCGCGCTCCATGAACCAGATGCTTTCAAACTGCTGGTAGAAACTGTAAAGGCCTGAACAAACCATCCGGTTCCAAAGTGCTCATGGCCGGCAATTCCGCGCCGTGAGCCTCTTATCACCCATCAGGTTCAAACCCGGTAGTGAGCTTATTCTTTAGGCAAGCCCCGAGTAGCAGTATCTGACTGGTATTCCGATACTCCACAGGAAGAGCAGTTTACTGTTCTCCTGTTTTATTCATTTAAAAGGTAATAAAGATGTCTGACAGCAACGGTTCAAACAGCGCGATCCAGTTAATTGATAAGGTCCGCCGTGAAGCCGAAGCGGAACTTAAGGCAGTACATGATGAAGCCACTGCAGAACAGTTCCGTATAAAGTATCTCGGTAAAAAAGGTCTTCTAAGGGAACTGCTTAAATCTGTCAGGGAGATTCCCGAAGATCAGCGCAAAAGCTACGGTGCAGCAGCAAACCAGCTTCGTACAGAGATAGAAGAGAAGTTTGAGCTTGCACACTGGGGAAAAAAGGAGAATAAAGCGACCGAGGCATTCGATCCCGGACTCCCTGGATTTCCTTTCCCGCATGGCAGTATTCATCCTCTGATTCGTATCCGCAACCAGATCAGAGATATTTTCCTCAGTATGGGTTTTACAGTCGCATACGGTCCCGAAATTGAGAGTGATTATTACAATTTCGAGGCTCTGAATACTCCAAAACATCATCCTGCCCGCGACATGCAGGATACTTTCTACATTTCCGAATCGGTACTCCTGCGCACACAAACATCACCGGTGCAGATCAGGGTAATGGAGAAGCAGAAACCGCCAATCCGAAGTATAATGCCCGGCCGGGTTTTCAGGAATGAAGAGATCAGTGCCCGCAGTTACTGCCTGTTTCATCAGATCGAAGGGCTTTATGTCGATGAAGGGGTAAGTTTTGCGGACCTTAAAGGGACTCTGCTTGCCTTTTCCAGAAGATTTTTCGATGAAAAAACAAAAATAAAGATCCGTCCCAGCTTTTTCCCTTTTACAGAACCGAGTGTAGAAATCGATGTCGAATGTTTTCTGTGTAAAGGGGCAGGATGCAGTATCTGTAAAAGGAGCGGGTGGCTGGAGGTGCTTGGAGCCGGTATGGTACATCCCAATGTATTTAAAAGTGCAGGGATTGACAGTGAAAAGTATACCGGATTTGCTTTTGGTCTGGGAATAGAAAGAATTGCACTTCTCAAGTTTGGTATCGATGATATCAGGCTTTTTTATGAGAATGACGCGCGGTTTCTGAAACAGTTCTGATAATTTCAAAATGTTTTCCGAATGACCGCATTTTAAAAACTACATGTGGAAACTCTAAAGCGGATAAAGTCCGATTATGAAAATCGTATACAGTTGGCTTAAAGATTTTGTCGATATTGATATTCCTGTTGAGGAGCTTGCGGATGCTCTTACCGCAGCCAGCCTCGAAGTAGCTTCCATTGAGAAGTTTAAGATTCCCGATGGTGTAAAGGTCGCGAAAATTTTGGAGCGTGAAAAACACCCTGGAGCAGACAAACTTTCTGTTTGTAAAGTAGATGCCGGTGGACCTGAACCGCTCACAATAGTCTGTGGTGCCCCTAATGCCAGAGCTGGTCTGATTACAGCCCTGGCCACTATTGGTACTGTGCTTGGTCCTGATTTCAAGATAAGCAAGGCAAAACTTCGCGGGGTGGAATCCTTTGGGATGCTTTGCTCGCAGAAAGAACTTGGCATATCAGAAGATCACAGCGGAATAATAGAACTGCCGCAGGACTACAAGGTCGGTGAAGCACTCTCAGTTTACTACCCGGAAGATTCTGTGATCGAGATAGAGATTACTCCTGACCGCGGGGACTGTCTCAGTGTTCTGGGGGTGGCAAGGGAGGTTGCAGCCAGATTTGGATTACCCCTGAAAAAAACTGCTCTGATTCCAGTTGAAAAATCAGACGATCCCATTGAGAATGCAATTTCAGTCAGTATTGAGGTACCATCTGGATGTCCCAGATACATGGGAAGGTTAATCAGGGGAGTGAAGGTCGCTCCTTCTGAGGAATGGATGCAGAGAAGGCTGATAAAGGCGGGATTAAGGCCGATCAACAACATTGTTGATGTCACCAATTACATTTTACTCCATTTCGGCCAGCCGATGCATGCTTTTGATTATAACTGCATCGCTGACAAGAAGATCAGGGTTAAAAAGGCTGAGAAGGAACAGGTATTTAAGACCCTTGATAATGCAGAGCGGAAGCTTATTGGTGACGATCTGCTTATTTGGGATGGGAGCAGGCCTGTTGCCCTGGCAGGTGTAATGGGTGGTGCCGGATCGGAGATTACTGAAGATACTCATGATGTATTTCTGGAGTGTGCGTATTTTGATCCTGTAACTGTAAGGAAGACATCGAAGCGTCTGGGTTTATCCACCGATTCATCATACAGATTTGAGCGTGGTGTTGATCCTGCTGATGGGCTTTCTGACAGTCTGGATACTGCTGCTGAGCTTATCAGAAAAATGGCAGGTGGGGAAGTTGCTGCAGGGCGTATAGATGAGAATCCGGGAAAGATGGTTCCCCGGGAGATCAGGATCAGACCATCGAGGGCTTCTTTAGTCTTAGGGCACAGCTTTTCAGCAGAGCAGGTTTTTTCGTTTCTTGATTCACTCGGGTTCAAATGCAAAAAGGAATCAGAGG
>DAOTAZ010000104.1:0-9851 GCA_035382965.1 Chitinispirillaceae bacterium
CTGCCTGCTCTTGCAGCACCAAGCGATGCCCCGATTCCGGCTGAGCCGCCCCCTACCACCAAAACATCGGTTTCTGCTGCGCAAAGTGCCTCACTTGCAGGCACGGGTATTTTTTCATTTTTATCAGGACGGCTCAGAGGAGGCATTTTATTCCCTTTTGTCTTGAATCTTTCCCTGTTTCAGCAAATCCATCAATACACTATTATTCTCTGAAGCACGGCTCTGGAGCCTGGGAAGCATAATGTTTATCTTTTTCTTTAACTCCTCTCTGCTGTCCCATGCTCTGTCGATATAGGCCATAAGACGCCCCTCATTGACCAGATTAATGGGAGGCATCTCTATATCCAGTTCCTCAAGAAAACCCATTACTTTCGAAGAATAAGGGAGAGCTACAAAAGGTACTCCCATTCTGGCGGCAAAGATCAGAAAATGAAGCCTCATCCCCACTGCGAAATCCAGATGGCTGATAATATAGAGGAGTTGATTTGAATTGTAGTTTCCCCGCAGCACCGATGCTCTCTGGGGACGAAGCATCCTGGAGATTACCGCATGTGCCTGCTGAACATCAAAGACACCCGGTTCCATGGGGATAAAGATGATATCCGCATCAAAACGTTCAATCATGAAATCCGCGGCATTGGCAAGCAGGGCATGATAGTGACTCTCCTGGATATCCGGTGCGGCAACTCCCGCTTCTCTTACTGAGATTCCAACTCGTCTCCCTTTCCCTGAAAGCCCCTCCCGGCGCAGCACTGTTTTATCCACAGTTTCCGGCTTGAGAAGAAGCGCCGGATCTGCAGTGATTAGCATTTCACGTCTCAGCCCAATCTCCTCCAGAATCTGGCAGGAATGGCGATCTCTGACAGTCAGACGATCAACAGCACTTAAAACATCACGAACATACCCGGCAACCAATGAATCTTTCAGAGGCCCGGCCCCAACTGCATACACCATCACCGGTACACCTTTTTCAAGGGCCAATGATGCTTCCCGAAGATGAAGCCTGGCGTGAGCATCATAGAGAATTCCTCCTCCCCCCACTACCAGCGCATCAAGCCTCTCAATCACAGGCAAAATCTCAGGCAGGGACATGTTGACGGATTTTACCGCATGGTCTATCGGATGGCGACTCAGGGAATCCTCACAACTGCGGGTAAAAACCGTGATTTCCGCTCTCAGGGAATTCCGCAGTTGCGTGACCATACTGTGCAGTATTCCCTCATCCCCTAAATTCATCCCTCCGTAAGAGCCCGTGATACCAATGCGAACAGGTGTTTTCTGCTGCATAAGCTTCTTTCAGGTTGTCATTTTCAGGGCTGAACAACTCACTTCTATCCCAAGGTGCAAGAGATGTGCCATACCTTGATTCGTTTGATTATGGAATTGTTTGATTCTAAACAGAGAAGATGATTCCTTTATTCTTATTTGTATCTGAACCAGAAAACGTTTTTGCATTCCGCTTGATATTCTCCAATTTATCGTGTACCATTATAATACTAAGCTTCTCCTGTCATGTTTCACTTATTTCAGGATTTTCTTGATTCTAAGTAGAAGAAGATTCTTATGTTCTTCTGAATTAGAAATTGCAGATAATTCAGATACATTACTATTCAGTAAACAGTAGAACCATTCTTTAAAAGTGCAGTATTTCAGGGTAATAAGCAGGCTCTAACCTTAAAAAAGACCAGCACAGGAGTCGGTATGACTAAAAAAGAGTGGTCAATTACAGGTCAGGGAATTCTCAGTCTTTTCCTTCTCTACCATCTCTTTCCATCATCCTGGTGGAAAGTTGCACTGATCAACTACTGTTTCGCGTTTGTTTATGAATCAACAATGCACGGCATGTTCAAGTACCATCCCGACCTGGTCACCAGCCGCTGTATAAAAAATACCGAAGTAAACTATCTCTTTCCTCTTGGATGGAACCTCATTTTTGCGCTTACCATGATCGCCGCATCAAAAATGGGAGGAAGTTTCCTGTCTTACATCATCTCAGCAATCATAGCAGGCAATCTGATGGAAATAACTTTTCACTCCCTGGGCTACTGGACTTATAACTACGATTCATATTACCTGGGGTTATTCAAGCCATTCCGCCCTAAAGCAGTAATTCTGGGAATACCTCTTCAGGTCTTTCTGGGCTACTCAGTAGTAGGCTGCTTCGTTTGGTTCTTCTCTAAATTCATATTCACCTGAGAGGAAAGATGAATTTCAGTTATTATCTGAAAGATGGTCTTCCTTCAACACTGTTTGAGAAGATAATCGCCCGTAATTTTCTGATATCAGATATAATTGTGCTGATTGTTTCAATTATACTGATGATTGTACTGACAAAGAGAAAGAAATGGAGATGGCATGCATTCTGGTATATCTGCATCCCATCTGCGGCTTCAGGCCTGCTCCTGGGTGCTATAATTTACAAAATAGACCCGGAATTTCCAGGGTGGGTTGTACCTCCCTGGAGCTCGTCGGGATGGATTGGATTCTGGTGCGTTGAGGATATCCTTTTTTACATCTTCCTCACCATCTTCTTCTATGGTGTTTACAGACTCATTGAGGGGGACACGGAAACAACCGATTTTAAATGGGCGCAGGGGCTCAAAATCACATTCTTTATCTTCATGTGGACAGCATCACTTTTAATGCTTTCCTTCGGCGGAATCTGCGGAAAGCTCGAAACACTGATGTATGCTGTCCCATCAATGGTCCTGATGATTTACGCCTGGCATAAAATAAACTGCAGGCACATGCTCCTGTTCATTGGAACCATGGTATTTTTTGAGATTTTATGGGACTGCTTCGCTGTTTCCTGGATCTATCATTATAAATCCTGGGCCCCGGGATGGATCTATATCACGTGGGACCAGAATGGAATTGCCCATTTCTCCAGTGTTTTCCTGGACCCTGCAAAGCACAGATGGGCCTGGATCTTCAACAACCCTGTGGATATTACCCCCTGGTATGGAATAACAGGGTCCTCCTTTATCTACATGGCTATAAACAGCGTCGACATTTTTCTGGTGAGAAGAAAATATGCCGTCTAATCTTGATTTTTATCAGACACTCTACGAAAAACTCTTTTCTCAGGTATGCTGCGGCCCGCCAAAAACATCTATGCAAAGATTTATTGGAATGGGTTACCCTGTCACTCTGTTAATAATCGCCCAGATTACATCTGTTGGTGCATGGAAAGTAAAGTCAAGATGGAACTGGAAACATTTTCTTCCAGTTTTTGCTATTTGCACTATCTCGGGATGGTTCTGGGGCATTTATATTGAAAAATATGATCCCGGTTTTCCGGGATGGCTGTTTTTACCTTGGAGCATTACCAATATTGAATTTATATTGACACTTGAAGATTGGCTGTTTTATCCCTTATGTACCTGTCTATTTTATTTTATCTTTCTGGCCCTTAAGAAATCAGAAAAGAAACCCAGTGATGCTCAGAAAATATCTCTGCAGGTTTTCCATATCACAGCAGCCAGTTTTTTCTGTTACTTCACAGGTCCCTGCGGAAAAAGCCTCTCTTACCAGTGCGCCATCCCGGGAATCGCTCTGTTTTTCTATATCTGGGACAGATGGGATGTGAGGCACTATTTAAAATTTATGACGGTAATTCTGCTTATTGAGATACTTTGGGACTATTTCGCAGTTTCCTGGTTGAGTTATCTGCCAGGGATGGCGTGGGCATCACAGTGGGTTTATATTGCATTTGACCAGCATAATAATTATATACACTCCAGGGTATTCCTTGATTATGGCACACATAAATGGGCCTGGATTTTTAAAAACCCCATAGAGATCACACCCTGGTTTGCCATATCAGTGGGCATATTTTTCTACTCCATGACTGTCGCTTGCACCAAGTTCTTTATTGACAGAGGTAACAGGTGAGAATATTACTTGTAGAGGATGAGGATATAACCAGAGAGATCTACAAATCACACCTCAGACCTCACTGTGTTCACGCTTTTGATAACGGACTGTCCGGGTTCCAATTCTTTCTTGAAAAAAAAGACAGTCTGGACCTGATCGTCTCCGATCATGTAATGCCCTTCCTTAATGGACTTGATCTCTTCAGGAAAGTTCGTGAAATTTCACAGTCTATTCCATTCCTGCTTATAACAGGTTCTCCTCTGAACGGTGAACTGAAAGAATTCATCGAACAAGGCGGAACCCTGGTAAATAAACCCATAGGACTTAAAAAACTCATCAATCTGGTAGAGAATTATGACAGTTCAGAGAAATGAACACTTATTGACACTCCTTTATCTGGGATCTGCAATAACAACTATCATTTTTGCCTCAATTGCCCTTACCGATCAGATTTCAAAGGTGGCTTTGATTCTAAATGTCTTCGCAATTGTAGTGATGGTCCTTACCACTATCCCATTTTTCACTAAATATGATTTCTTGAAACTGATAAAACTGCGTACCTACTCTGACCATATAATAATCGCATCTGCCGTAGTCCTTCAGACCACTCCCCCATCCTTTATCTATTTCTACATTTTTATAATCTGGATACAGTCTTTAATCAATACTTATGTTTTGGACATCGACCGGAAATTAAGCATTTTCCTCAAAATAACACCCCTTCTGGTCTGCATTTACTCTTTTACTTTTCTCCGGGAAAACATCTTAATATTCTATCTCTTTTCATTCAGTATAGTTTTAAGCTTATCTGTTTTATACGCTTTCGAAAAATCACTGGAGAAGCATAAAAGACTCGAAAATGCTGCTCAAGCAGTCAAAGACGTTCACCATCGAATTCTGATTCACAATATCCGCAGTCAAAGCAACCAGCTTCTTCTTAAACTCTCAAAAGATTATCCGGAAATAGAAAGCATCGTCTCAGGCACCATCGAACAGATAATCGCCTCTGTCGGAGGTATCACAGAAGAAAACAAGGTGAAATCGGATATCTTTCTGCTTGTAAACAGGATGGCCGCCTATTTCAGTGTCAATTATTCCATGAGGTTCAATCTGCACCTGAGAAATACACCAGCCATGCTCTACGAACAGCTCTTCCTTTCCGCCCTCTATATTTTCTTCTCCAACTCCCAGGAAGCAGGGGCAAGCAGGATAAAAATCTACCGCGACGGGAACTCTCTGATAATTGAAGACAACGGTTGCGGATTTGATACATCAAAAATCGGTCTGGGTTTTTCCACCAAAAAAAATGGCCGTGGTATCGGCCTGGTGAGTGCACTGGAAGCCTGTCGAAAGTCCGGCATCGATGTGAGAATCGAGTCACAACCCGATGATGGTACCAGAGTTTTTCTTAACATCGCCAATGTACTGTTAACAGCCTGATACATAATGAAACCAGCTTTATTAGCACTATCAATTATCTGGTTTCCATCGGTGCTGTATTGCGGCGGCAGCAGCAGTTTCAGTCTGAACCTTCCTACTGAAATCACACTCCTGAGCACTGGTGCAGGTGTAAATCTGGCTTCTATTTACTTTATCAGAAACGCTGCACCTCCTTCCTCCACTCCGGATTGCTTCCGGGGCTGGCCATCTTTTGACTACAGCAAGACACAGGACAGGATCACTACTGTTTTAACTGCAGCCGGAGTCATTTCTCTTCCCCTGCTGCTTGACAGGCTTGACAGAAGCCAGACAGCAACAATCGGTCTGATGTACCTGGAAAGCGCTCTTCTGGCATGGGGAACCAAAGACCTGATAAAAGGACTCTTTCCAAAATACCGCCCGTATGTATCCTCCGGGAATACCCCCGCTGAGCTGCTTAACGAACCAGACCGCTACTTCTCTTTCCCTTCAGGACATACGGCCATGGCATTTACGACCGCAACTTTCAGTTCGTACATCTTTTCAAAATCAAAAGTTAAGCCTGCTCTGAAAGTACTGTTTGCAGCATGTAATTTCGGTCTGGCCTCAACAGTTGCAACCCTGCGGGTCACATCCGGACATCACTACTTTATCGATGTTCTGGGTGGAGCCGCAATAGGCACCGCCTCTGGCCTTATAGTCCCCTTAACCCATCAGAAAAAAAACATCTCTCCTGTAGTCAACGGAAAAATGGTGGGATTCAGCATTGAGTTGTAAATCGCCTCTCCCCGGGGTCGGTATCGGAATCGGTATCGGAATCGATTGTTTTTCTCCCGATCTCCTCTGGAGAGTAATCCAGATGCGTTTATTCCTGAGCCAAAACTTCGATGACCCTTATCTATATAAAAAAAGATAAGAGTCAAGACTCCATATACCTGAAAGCCGCTTCCCTTAAATCAAGCGGTCGAAGGTAACCTTTACTTCCGCTATCGACAGGAGAGTCCGCCGGAGTCAGCACAAAACCGTGAGTCTCCTCTCTGCCAGGACCTGCATGAGCCCCATTCTCCATCGGAAATGTAAGAGGAGTATCGCCACGGTTCCAGCCAATAATTATCAGGTCACCTGAATACCTGTTTTTCTGAAGAGCAAGCAGGTCGAGGGTTGCCTCAGCAAGGAACTGATGATCATCGCCAAGGATCCTGTCTGCATTTTCCGGAAGGACAAAGCATCCCTCGCTGGTATAAGCCTTCACCTGCCCGGAAGCATCGGAAAAAATCACAGCCGGAATATTTGCCTGAAGAACAAGATCAAGAGCGATTTTCTCTTTCCGCTGCAAATCCTGCTCACTAAGATAAATATGGCCGATCGGCCCCACGGCCGTAATAGCGGTTGGTTTGTGGGTAGAATCTGGCCACCCCACCGGCAGCCACCTTGAAAACCATTTTCCAAGTAAAGCCCCCCTTTCAAGCTGCACTCCGGAATTGAAATTGGGATGATCAGGCGTCTCCAGAACTCTGCGATTAATGACATCAGAGATTGCCTGGCCTATCGATTTCCCGAAAAGTTTGGAATAGGGAAGCGAACTCTCCTGACCATGATCTGAGTAGGCCCAGAGAGAATAATTCAGTTTCTTTGATCTCTGTGAGGCACAATAAATCCTCCTTACCGCATCATCTATACCCTTGAGAGTCCAGTGAGCGAAACGGCTGGATGGACCACGCCTGTGCGACTGCTCATCATACCCCAGAAAATTACAGTGAATTATCGGTACTCCATGCCTGATATCCCTGGACACCGCAGTTACAACAAGCTCCCTTAAAAGAACACATATCCCCACCCGCGTGGGTACAAAGTTCAGCTCACTGAAAAAGTTCTCCCTTGAGATTAAACCCTTGAAGAGATCAAAAATCGCCAGCCCGGTCTCAAAAATCATAAGCAAAGCTATTCTGAGGAACATAAGCCAGTGAATAAGCATAAAGTGAAGAAAATTAAAGGGATGCCTGAGCAGCCACCAGGATCCAAATCCTATACTGGTTGCACAGAAAGAAGCCCTGGAGGCCCCCCCGGTGTAACAGTCTGAATAGGCACTGCCACCGGTCAGAAGTCCACGTCCCATTTCCGCAAGCTCTTTCTGGACCCTCAGGGCAAACCGTGATGAGAGCATATTGTAGAATTCTTTTGATTTCCGGTTGATAAAACCAAAGGATGGAACAGCGCATTTAACACCATAGAAAAGCTCTGCCTGAACTGCAGGAGTACTGGACGGCAGTCCGGAGTAAAAAGAGTGTACAGTGTATCCTTTATTATTGAGCAGTTTTTTCAGAAAGGGCATCTTTGCAGAGTTGATAGCCTTCTGGAACTGGTTTCTGGACAGACCATCGATCTGAATCAGAATCAGCCCGGTATTTTTATCAGACCTTTGATTTACAGACGAGAATGCATTCTGTTCTGAACTTTTTTGCGTTTCTGAGGATTGGGTCATACACTGCAGATGATCAAAAGTGGGGCCAGACCGAAAAATGATCTTGATTTAATTATTTAAGGATTTTTTTATCCTGATTAGCAGGCATTGTGAGTGTTACATTTGCGTTCTCCATCTGATAACTGAACCACTGGATGGTTTCTGGATTGAGGGCGGTTTCTCACCAAGAATAGCTGCATTGAGAGCATCCCTGAGATCTTTTCCGGTAACCGGCAGATTGTTGTCCGGCCTGCTGTCATCCATCTGCCCATGATAAGCCAGCTTTCCCTCCCTGTCAAACACGAAGAAATCAGGGGTAAATCGAACATTGAAGCTGCGGGCAACACTCTGGGTCCCGTCAAAGAGGTAAGGAAAAGTGTAGCCATAGAGTCTGGCTTCCTCTTTCATCCGATTTGGGCAGTCCTCAGGAGAGAGGTTTATGTCATTGGGGTTGATGGCAACAGCAGAGATACCGCGCTGCTGGTATTCCCAGATCACCTTTACAAGTACCTCACGGATATGTTTTACATAGGGGCTGTGGTTGCACATGAAGACAACCAGTGATGCCGGGCCGCCAATCAACTGCTCTTTAGGTACAATCACTCCGTTTATATCGGGAAGCCAGAAATCAGGAAGCTCACTTCCCAGGGGCAGACCTCTGCTTTGATCCATCTTTGCCTCATCATTCCCTTTTACGTAACCGGTGTTACGTTTTGTAAAGAGTGCAATAATCATACCATGACCACTGATTAAGCTGATTAGACTGATTACATTGATTTAACTAAGGAAGAAGAAACAATATTGTATTCCGGATTTCTGCAGGGGATTGATTTAACTGTTTTAATTGAGGAAACAGAGATAATAATTGTTTACCAGATTTCCACAATCAAAATCTCTTAATCAGAGTTAATCAGGTTCAGTAGCAAGATATGAAAAGAAAATCTTCTTCTCTGGTCAAAATCAGCGTAATCATCTTTAATCAGATTAATCAGTGGTAAGAAAAAGGTACACTTTTTGCCACTACTATAACTTATCTTATGCACTTCACAGAGCAGGAGACTCAAACAGCTTCTCTGTTCTGTATTCGAATTATTCAGACCCAGGATAATCCAGAACAAATCAGTACAATAAGAATCTTTTTCCGTTGGATAAAATCAGGAAAATCATCTTTAATCAGATTAATCAGTGGTAAGAAAGGTTGTCTGCAAAAATGGAAAAGAGCATACCGGAACAGAATCTGACCTTGAATTCAATTGTCAATGGTTTTGTTCTTAAGCGCATCGAGAAAATCCCGGAGCTGCACTGCTGCGCCTACATCTTCTCTCACCAGAAAACCGGTGCAAGGCTTCTGCATCTTTTCAACGATGACCCAAACAATCTCTTCTCCATAGCTTTCCGTACCCCGGTTCAGGACAGCACCGGTGTTCCCCACATTCTGGAGCACTCTGTTCTCTGCGGGTCTAAAAAATTCCCTCTCAAAGATCCCTTCCAGGAACTTCTGAAAGGCTCTCTTCAGACTTTCCTTAATGCACTGACTTACCCTGATAAAACTGTCTACCCGGTTTCATCTCAGGTGGAAGCAGACTTTTTCAATCTGGTGGATGTTTACTGTGATGCGGTATTTAACCCTGTCCTTTCAGAGAACACTTTCTACCAGGAGGGGTGGCATTTCGATGTGGAAGATATCTCCGGCAATGTGGGTGTGAAGGGAATCGTCTACAATGAGATGAAAGGAGTTTTTTCCAACTTTTCCAGCCACGTAGAAAGAAAGACTCTCTCCTCTCTTTTCCCTGATACCACCTATTTTCATGAAAGCGGAGGAGAACCGGAGCATATCACCGATCTCACATACCAGCAATTCCGCGATTTCCACAAGAAATACTATCACCCGTCCAATTCTTTCATTTTCCTGTATGGAAATCTTCCATCAGAGAAAACCCTTAAGTTCCTGGACTCTAACTATCTCTCACATTTCAGCAAGCTTGAGGTGGACTCCCGGATTAAAGCACAGATCCCATGGAGCAGCCCACGCAGCATCTCCATTGAGGCACCGGCACCAAAAGAGGATGACGGAACCGCAACAGTAGCACTGGCC
>DAOTAZ010000105.1:0-9834 GCA_035382965.1 Chitinispirillaceae bacterium
CAGGTATTTAAAAAAGGACATATACATGTCTGATTCATTCGCCAGAACGCATTTCTCAAAACAATACTCTCAAATTGAAAAACAGCGTAGAAACGCGATGACAAATCCCCTTACGATGCAGGAAATTAACACTCTTTTATCACTGCGGATCAATAATGAACCTGTTTTTAAATCAATAGACCATTTTTATACAGATGAGTACAAAGATGCTCTGCTTCAGAATAAAAGTGCAATAGAGCTGGAGAAAATACAGCGTTTCCGTTCAGCTACATCCGAGGAAGCAAATCTTCTTTATAATGATCTCCATGCCCGCACTGAGAAATTTGTCTACACTGGCGGTGGCGCCCAGGATTGATGTCCTTTTTCCTTGAAGACCCCGATATTGCTCTTCATTTCGGGGTCGGTATCGGTATCGAATATTTTTTTTAATTCGGTTTTCTCTATAGAGCAATCCAGAAATGTGTTTCTTAGCTGAAGCCTCGACTTAAACCCGATGAAAACTGAAACTCACCGATTCCCTGGTAAAAAGCGCGGTCGCCTTCTCCTGGTCTTCAGGAGAGAATTCAAGTGCTATCCCGCATTCAGAGGAGATCTCACGGGGAACCGGAATCGACTTGCAGGAAATACCCTCTGCTCTGCACAGTCTCTCGGCCTTGATAACCTCTCTTGTCGACCTGAAAAGAGCAAGCAATCTCATTTGCAAATGTTCCTGATAGCCTCGTAAAGATACCGGAAATTCTCTTTTGTGTGGGTAGGGGAGGGAGCGAACCGGACTGCTCCTGAGGGAAAAGTACCGAGAGTTTTGTGCGCCAGAGGAGCGCAATGTAACCCTGATCGCACCTCTATACCATATTGTGAGTAGAGCTCTGCTGCAATGCGACTGCAGCTATGCTGCTCATGAGTGATAGAAAACAGATGGCCTTGCAATTGAGCATCTTTGGATCTTAATACCTTCACCTTTTCAATTCTGCTTATCTCATCTATCAGTTCAAGAAAATCCTCATTTGAATGGGCTGGTTCAGGATAATTCTCAAGGCTGCCAAGCAGCCCGTAAATTCCGGCTATATTGGGTGTTCCTGCTTCAAATTTATCTGGAGTAAAGGATGGCATCTCGAAACTTTCCGATCTGCTTCCTGTGCCTCCGTAAATAAGTGGAGAAATCTTTCCGGGATCTTTGCAGTAAAGTCCTCCGGTTCCGGTGGGGCCCAGAAGGCCTTTGTGACCTGTAAAGGCGGCAAAGTCGATGTCCCATGAATCGAGAAAAATATCTGTATGACCCAGGGATTGAGCAAGATCAGCAAGAACAGGTATCTCTCCTGCTTCTCTTTTTATTTCTGAAAGGGGCTGAATGAGGCCGTTTACATTGCTCTGATGGTTTATGATTACAAGGCGTGTCGATGGCTTTATAGCACCTTTAATTTTTGTGACTTCAATCAGACCGTCAGGTCCATGCGGCAGTATATCGAAGCTGACATTGGACCTTCGGCAGATTTCAAAGAGAGGCCGCATCACGGCATTGTGTTCCAGAGGGGATATTAACACATGACAGTCATGCAGGTTCAGACCAAACAGCACCGTATTGATAGCTGCAGTCGCATTAGGTGTAAAAGTGATGTTCTCAGGTTTGGCTGTACCTGTTTTCTCTGCAAGTTTCTCCCGGACTTTTTCGACTGTTTCCGATGATTCAAGAACACGGGGATACGCGCTTCGGCCGTAAGTCCCGCCTGATTCCGTAAGATACTTTGATATGTATTCAGCTACAGAAGCTGGTTTGGGAAATGATGTAGCTGCATTATCAAAATATTTGTTGATTGTCATTGCACTGCCTCAGGGGCACACAATGTGGCCTGCATTACTGAGCGTCTCCAGAATTGTATACATATTTGAAACCGTACCAACCCCGATCTGCTCTTTTTTCTCATAATAATTAAGGCAGGTTCCGCAGATCAATATTTTCACTCCGGCTCTCTCCAGTTCCACCAGGGATTCCAGAACCGGCGAATCCTTAAGGGTAAGAAAAATACCGCTGTTGTAAAAAACTACAGCTCCGGGAAGCGGACTGACCTCTTTTATCGTGTTTATAAAAGCTTTGATGAGAATCTCCCCGAGTTCATCAGAACCCCTTCCCATTTTGTCACTGTTGATCACGACCACATGAGGTTTTGATTCACCGGTATTGCAGTAACTCTCAGCATCAGGATGAGAAAGGTTGGCTGGTGCACCGAAGAGTCTCAATGTAAAGACACCATTTTCCTCTTCACATTCAGCCTTGATCCCGTTATCGGATAGAAACCGCATCACGTTCTGTTTCGATGTTTCATTATCGATAAGAATACGCAAAGGCTGCCCGGTACCGAGTTCTTTCAGAGCCTTCTTTGTCATTATGAGAGGCATGGGACAGACCTGTCCTCTTGCGTCAACCAATTTTTCTTCCATGTGTAGTCCGTTCTGTTTTGACTATTGATGCTGCTTCTGGAGAGGAGAATAAGTGAGAGATAAAAACCCCTGCTGAGGCAGGGGTTTTGGTGTTTTTATTGTTATTTTTTGGTTTCTGATGTTGTATCAGCCGCGACTTCCTCTTTCAGTGAAGCTGCATCCTTGTTTATGTTGTTGAATTCATATTCATTGATAAGAAAAACAACATCTTTACCCTCGGCTTTGACCCTGTATCTGTTTGCTGAATCTTTCGTGCCGAAGATGACTTTTTTGGACGAACCGTTTGAGAAAGCGATATCAGCAGAAAGTTCCGGATTCAGGAGTCCCAGTGCGGAATCGTCTGAGGTTGTTTCAAAATCGGTTGCAGTGAGTCTGGAAAGACTGTTGAGCAACTGATCGATTTGATCCTTTTTAGCCGGACTTGCAAAAGGTTCAGTGATGCTCCAGGCTGTATCGGCCTTTGCAACTGTAAGGACTGTACCGTCTTTTCTTTTCAGACTGATCTTTGAGGCAGATTCTTTGTCGAATTTGACAATGGATTTATCTCTCCACCGTTTAAGTTCTGTAAAAAACGAGTACTTGATACTTCCCTTCACCATATAAACCGAGTTGGAGCCGATCATCCTTACATAATTGCTGCTCCAGTCAGGTCCGTTTTTACCGATCCGGAAAGAACCTTTCAGTTTACTGCCCGCATCGAACACGTCAACGAGAACACCGGATGTGCTGTCAACTTCGAAAATCGCCTGTTTTTCAGGATTCTCAGAAATCAATTCATCCTTTTTCATGCTGGTCAGCTTTTCCAGAACTGCAGCCACAGATGCGCTGTCAGCAGCCCACTCCTCCACATCTGAGGAAGCCGGAGTCTTGGTTTCCCCGACTGGAGACTCTGTGCTGTCCTTGTCTGCAGCAACAACACTAGAGACAACCCAGATATCACCCTTGCGGCGGATCTTGACGGATCCGTTTGAATCCTTTATTGTAACCGATGAAATGTCTTTTTCGGTCATCCCCGGGAAAAACAATGCCGATTTGCTGGATGGAGAACTGTTAGTCAACTTCTCGCTTAAAATTATCACCAGAACGGCGACTACCAGAATTCCTGTAATAACTAAAAGCTTCTTTCCATTCATTTACTTCTTCTCCTCTGCTTTTTCCTGTGACACAACGGTAACAGGCTCTTTTCTCTTGATGAAAACAATCAGACCGAACACAACAACCAGAAGAGGCATCACCAGAATATTGACAAGGCGGATCACGTTGGGTTTTGATGAGTTTTCTTTCAGAAGGTCTGCCTCAATGGTACGGTCCTTAAGTGAACGGGTACGTATCGCTATGAGATTATCATCGAGTGACAGCCAGTCAACAAGGTTAAGCAGCATCGCTATATTTCCCTGTATGGCATTCTGGCCCGAAACAAAATCTCCGTCACCAATAACCACCAGATTTCCGTTTTTATTAGACGGTACTACCTGACGATTGTCATCCTGAGAACCGGGTTTCAGTGCAATCTGGCTCAGTGTATCACCTGCGTCATTTACGGGTGGAACCGGTTTGCCGGCGAAGTAACTGTTGAAATCACCGCTCAGATGTGCGGCGAGGTTATACTGACTCAATGAATTTTCCGGTGGAGCCCATTTCTGCTGAGGATTCAGATCGAAATAACCGGTTGCGGTCCAGCTCTTCTCGCTTGAACGGGCAAGTACTGTCGCCTGTACAGATGATTTTTCCTTGGAGGAATCCTTGTCAACCAGCAATGTAAGAGAGCTTACCCACGGAAAAAACACATCTGAAAGAGGAGCAACAGCAGGATTCTTCTTCTCGAAACTTTCCTGGTTCAACCTGACAAAGTAAGGGTAGGGGACCGCGACATTCATCTGGAATGGACCGAACTTCTGCGGAACCGATACCTGACCGCACTGTCCATCCAGAACCATGTTTTTCTCGATGCGTACACCGTAGTGCTCAAGAAGATCAAAGAGTTTTGATTCCTGAGGTATTGCCCTGACACCCATCTGCATGCTCACTTCGATGGCGTCAGCCATAACAATTAGATTTCCACCCTTCATGAAATACTGATCGATTTCGAAAATTTTGCGCTCTGTCATGTTGGCAACACCTGGGATTATCAGAGTCTTCAGGGTGCTGTCAACAGGCTCGCCTTTTGAAAGGTCAACAGTTACAACCTCATAGTTTGTACGGAGATTTTCATAGGCTTGAGCCAGTTTTTCCTCTGTGGTCTCCGGAATGCTGTTTGGAGCTTGCTGCATAAACGGAGGCTTGGGCGGAAGAGTGTCTATTTTGAGAATACCGATTTTTGGTATTGACTTGCGTGACACCTTCATCACTGCCATTGTCAGGTCGTATTCGAGGTTCTGAAGATTCTGTACGACCGGAAGAGTTTCTTTTTTATCCTCGTAGAGAACAGCGATACCAAGATACCCATTTATTACCTGCGCCTTGTCCTTCTCAAAGGTCTGCATCTGAACTTCGGGAATACCTAAAGATCTGGCCATCGATCTGGCATCATCGTTCTCAGCGGGATCTTCCCAGGTAATCCTGAGATTCTTGCCGGCGTAAGCTTTGTATTCTGAGAGAATGTCTTTGACATCAGTGGCGACTTTCGTCAGGTTTGGAGGAAGGTTTTTGGAGAAATAGACCTTGATGTTCACTATGTCATCGAGGTTTTTCAGTATCTTCTTTGTAGAAGCGGAGATACTGTATTCCTTACCTTCTGTCATATCGATTCTCTTGAACCATTTTGTACCGAGGTAATTGACAACAACAAGCAACCCCAGAATCACAAGTATGTAAATCAGGAGCTGTGTGCGATTTTTAATTTTTTTTGCTTCCATAATTGCGTTCCGTTTCCTTCAGAATAGGTTTATTCCCACTTCCTGCTGCCTAATGACTGTACATTCAAGAACAGAAAAAAGCCTGTTATTGATAAATAATAAAGAATATCACGGCTGTCGATAACACCTCTTTCGATACTCTCAAAGTGATTTCCCAGACCGATATAATTCATTATCGGAACCAGCCACGATGGCGCAACCATGGTGACAAACGGGCTGCCTATGAAGAAGAAAACAAATGTAACCACAACTCCCAGGATAAAAGCCACGATCTGGTTTTCAGTGTAGGATGACACCCAGAGCCCGATGGAAAGATAGGCCGCTCCCATCAGAAGCGCTCCCATATAACCACCGATTATGGGACCGGGATCAGGTGAACCAAGTATTGAGATTGTAATGGGAATGGTGACCGAGAGGAGAATGGCAATGGAAAGGAATCCGAATGCTGCCAGAAATTTTCCAAATACCACCTGGAAATCACTTACCGGCCAGGAAAGAAGAAGTTCCAGTGTCTTTACTTTCTTCTCTTCTGCCCAGCTCCTCATCGTGATCGCCGGTACAAAAAACAGAAAAACCCAGGGAAGAAGGCTGAAATAACCTCTCATATCCGCCTGGTTGATTAAAAAGAAACTCTGGAAAAACAGAAATCCTGTTATCACCAGGTAAACAGTGATAAACACATAGGCTATAGGAGAGATAAAAAATGACTTGAATTCTTTTTTGAAGATAGTAAGTATACTGCTCATGGATTATCCCCTCGTCAATTGTGTGAATACATCTTCCAGGCTTGCAGATTCTCTCTTCAACTCCGCAAGGCTGAGTCCGTTGTCCACTACACATCTGAAAATCGCTTCGCCTATATCATCCTGTGTGGCTATGACTTCAGCGGTAACCCACTCTGAGGCGACATTGACCACCTGAACCCCGCTTACTCCCGGAATAGATGAGAGCTTGCCTTCAATGTCCGCACGGTCGCCCTTTATTCTTGTCAGATAACGGTTGCCTTTGCTTGACCTTGATGTGAGCTCGTCCGGAGTACCGGTAGCCACTATCTGCCCCTCATTGATAATAAGAATACGGTTACAGGTCGCACTAACCTCTGAAAGGATATGAGAACAGTAGATAACTGTCTTTTCCTGACCAAGGCTCTTTATCAAGTGTCTGATCTCGATTATCTGGTTGGGATCAAGACCTGACATCGGCTCGTCAAGAATCAGAAGATCAGGGTTGTGCATCATCGCCTGGGCAAGACCCACTCTCTGACGATACCCTTTTGAGAGTTTGCCAATCTGCCTCTGAGCCATCTTGTTCAACCCGCAGATCGCAAAAAGCTCATCGATCCTCTTCTTAAGGCTGCTGCCCTTTATTCCCCGTATCTCGCCTACAAAGCTCAGGTATTCCTGTACCTTCATATCATTGTACAGAGGATTGTTCTCAGGCAGGTATCCGATCTTTTTGCGGACAGACAACCCCTCAGTCAGAGTATCGTGTCCATCTACCTGAATAGATCCGGATGAAGGCGGGATGTAACAGGTAATCATACGCATAGTTGTGGATTTACCTGCACCGTTTGGACCCAGGAACCCGAAGATCTCACCCTTTTTGATCTGGAAATTCAGGTTACGGACTGCATGTACTTCACCAAACTTCTTGTTGAGGTTCTTAACCTCTAACATGAAATGATTGTTTGTTGAACTCATCGTACACCACCATATTTGAACAAAGATGAATGATTAGGTAAACAGTTTTGCAGGGTTTTAAAAAATGGTTTTCCGGATAAATGATTGTCAACCGTACCAGGCTTTTTCTTTGAAATAAACAATTTTCTCTCCGGGAAATAATGATACATCAAATATTTACTGTCCAATGGCGCCATAATACGCATACAATTCTGAAAGAAACAGAGTACGTTTCAGTGTACCTGAAAATTGTCACTCAATTGCAGAATTATCTGTAACCTCATTTGTATTTCAACGAGACTTCGAGGGAAATATTTCAGGCTTTGTATTGGAATGTACTCACCAGAAGGAGAGACTTGAAATCAGAAGAACATATAAAAAAAGAGGGGGTTCTTTTCAGACGCTAAGTCCTGATAACCTCCTCTTCTGTAATCATATTAAAAATTATTCGGATTTCTTTGCTTCCTGTATCTCTACCCGCAGATCCTGTGCGATCTTTTTGATGTTCTGGAGGCTCTTACGAGCACGGGTTCCAGCGGATTTATTTCCACGTTCAAACTTTTCATATTCCTGCTTGAGAACTTCTACTTCGTCGAGAAGATTTTGAATGCCCATTTTTTCCTCCTTGGATATAGATTACAAAAAGATACCCTCAAGTATCATGAGTTCAATAATTTAACCTTTAATATTAATATTGACAATACTCTGACGCCAGATAAATTGTGAACAGCCGCGTTTTTTACACAAATGTCAGCTTCCGGGATAAAACAGATACTGAGGTCCCGGTGGGGAAAGAAGGCTCTGAAGCTGAGGAAAGATATCGGCTATTTCCTCGATAATCCACTTCTGGAAAACAGATAGCCTCTCTTTTCTCTCTACTACTTTTGCTTTACGGCTAAGACCTGTGGCAGTCTTTAAATAATCCAGTGCCTCTTCATAACCTCCCAGGGTATCCACCAGACCCACCTCTATCGCCTGTCTTCCGGTAAAGATCCTGCCGTCAGCTATCGCAGATACCGAATCCTTATTCATTTTCCGCGCCTTCGCTACATCACTTATAAACTGATCGTGAGTATCATCAAGCAAGGATTGAAGTATCTTCCTTTCACCATCAGACATTTCCCTGTAAATACTGGTGAGATCCTTGTACTTTCCTGCTGTCAGGATTCTCATCTCAATACCGATTTTCTTTGATAACTCCTGCACAAGCGGTAAAGAAAAGATCACTCCTATACTTCCGGTCAGAGTGCCGGGATCAGCAAATATCCTCCCTGCAGGACTGGAAACATAATAACCACCCGATGCGGCCAGATTTCCCATGCTCACAACTACCGGTTTTTCTATTTTGGAAATCTCACTGTAGATCTCCTGAGAGGGAGCGACACTGCCGCCTGGAGAATCTACCCGTATAAGAATACCCGCTATTGAATTATCAAAACGAAATGATCGCAGTTGCTTTACAGTACTGTAAGATTCATTTATCACACCCTCGATCCGTACAAGTCCGATCTTCTTGAATCCACCCGCGATTCCTCTATCCTTGTCGAACCCTGGGCTTAAAAGAATAAAAATTCCCAGCATCACCGGAGCCAGCAGAATCAGTGCGATGACAAGCCGCTGAATAATTCTCACTTTTCACCTGCCTTGATGATCTTTATTGTATCTCCGGGCATAAGAACCGAATCCGGACTCAGACCATTGTATTCGTAAAGCTTTTCAACCGGTACACCGTGAGATGTGGCTATCCGCCAGAGATTGTCACCCTCTTTAACCCTGTAAAATAAAACCTGCTGTACCTCATTGCGCTCATTTTTATTGTCCCCGGTTCTCGGAACAAGAAGGATGTCTCCAACTCTTATCACGGCATTTTCATCGAGATTGTTTGCTGATAATAAAGACTCGAGCGGAATGGAAAAGTTCTGGGAGATTCTGTAAAGATTATCACCTTTTGAAACCTCATACCTGATATAGTTTCCGCTTATTGTATCTGCCGGAACTCTTTCTTTCCGCGGGCTCTCTGGAAGTGGATTCTGAACCTGCCTGGATTCTTGCTTCTCTGCCACCACAAGTTTCTTCCCCGCAAAAATGACCGGCTTCTGGGGATCCAGATCATTGAGCTCGATCAGTTTGTCGATGCTGATATTAAACTGGCGGGCAATCGATGAAGGAGTATCACCGCGTTTAACCTCATACATCCCGTCTTCACTAACCGGCTCTGAAACTGAACCATTTTTAGAAGTCCTGTAAATTGTCAGGATCTGTCCAGCTCTGATCGCCGCATTATCACTGAGATTATTCCATCTTCTTATATCTTCTACTGTTACACTGAATAATTCCGAGAGACGCCATAGTGTATCACCCTGCTTGACCATGTATCTGATCTTATTCTTGTCCGCCGATTCCACTATCTTCTCTGCTTCATCTTCTTTATACTCAAGCTTCTTTAAAATCTGCTCATCTGCTCCTTTTGCGGGAATAGGTATGAACAGATGTTTCCCAGCCACGATCCGGTTACCCTTCAACCTGTTTACAGTTCTGATAGGCTCAATTGGAACCCCGAATTTACGTGCGATCGCACCAAGGTTGTCTCCTCTGCGAATCGTGTACCTGTACCACTTCACTTTTTTCTCCTCAGGGAAATTGGCAAGGAATGTCTTAAAGTTCTCCTTGTATCCCCTGGGAAGGTATAAAGAAACATCCGAAAGATCAGGCGGGGTACACCAGTGCAGAATATGAGGGTTTATATTAATGATTGTGTCTAATGGCACCCCGATCCCCTCGGCAATCTCTTTCATGTCCAGACACTCATTTACCGAAACGGTATCAAAAGAGAATGTATCAATGACGCTCTTTGCATATCCGAA
>DAOTAZ010000106.1:0-9782 GCA_035382965.1 Chitinispirillaceae bacterium
CAACTGGTTGAAAACGAGGAGGAGATAAACTGGGAGGCGATTCAGGATTGTGAAATAGTTGGTATAGCAGCAGGAGCATCAACACCGAACTGGATGATAAAACAGGTTACGGATTATCTGCAGCTTATGGACCGGACCAGAAAGCACAATATCCGTAACATGATCTGGAATATTCTCGATGTTCTGGCAAATATGAATACCTTTGTAGCATTTGGCGCGGTTGCTGTGTACTACGCCTCATGTACCCTTCAGGGAATCTCTTTCAGCCTCCCCGGAGCAGTGCTGTCTTTCCTTTACTTTTTATCGATGTATCTCTGGAACAGCCTGGCAAGCATAGAGTCAACCCAGCATCATGGACTCTCAAGATACAACTTTTATCAAATGCATAAAAAATCTCTCCTGCTGCTCTCAGTGATATGCATCTTTTCTCTTCTGGTTATGAGTCTTCTTATCAGTCCGATTTTGTTTTATCTGATGTTTTTCGCCTGTTTTGCCGGTTCAGTTTATCACTTAACAATTGTGCCTGCAAAACTCAGGAGAATACTGCATTACAAAAAGCTTAAAGATATCCCTACCTCAAGGGATATTTTTGTAGCCATGGCCTGGGCAACAGTATTGACTTTCATTCCACAGGTATTGAATGGGAATATTCAATTGCGGCCAGTATCTATTGCCACCTTTATATGGGTTTTCATTCTGGGTTTTTTCCGTTCTCTGATCTTCGACCTGAGAGATATCGAGGGAGACAGGATTATGGGAAGAGAGACTCTGATAACGATTTTCGGAGAGAAGAGGGCGCGTAAAACAATCCATCTTATGATCTGGTGCTGTCTTTTCTCCCTGCTGGTCTTTCCAGCATTTATCGGTCCCAGCACTTACAGACACCAGAATACCATCAGGTTTTTTCTTCAGATCCCAACGCTTTTTTATGCCTCATCTTTTATCAGATGGAATCCCCGTATCCGCCACAGCCGTCCGGCTCTGTTCAATCTGCTTGCAGATGGAGTCTTTTATATAGTAGCAATCGGAGCCTGGGTGTCTTCGATACTGTGAAAGGTATATCGGGTAGCACAATATATAACCAGTATCGCGTGAATAGAGCAGGTTATACACTGCATTTCGATACCGATACTGACCCCGAAAAAGAACAAAATGCCCTCAAACTCTACTTGACCAGCCTCACAAAGACATCCTCCAGAGTTTCACCCTCTCTGACAAGGCTGGAAATGGGCCCGCTGGCCAGAACCTTCCCGTGGTTAAGGATCATTGCTGAGCTGCACAGTCTCTCTACTTCCGAAAGGATATGTGAGTTGAGAAGCAGAGTCATTTTCTGGCTTTTCAGGTCTTCCAGTATTACCCTGAACTCTCTTATTCCAATGGGATCGAGACCATTTACAGGCTCATCGAGTATAAGAAGGTCCGGAGAACATAGAAGCGCAGCACTGAGACCGATCCTCTGTATCATTCCTTTGGAATAGGTACCGGCACGATTTTTCTGGTGCACTCTCATACCGGTCAGCTCAAGTGCCCGGTCGATTGCGTTCTCAGCGGCTTTCCCATGTAAAGAACACAGGTAAGCCTGTCTTCTGAGAAAATCCCTTCCGCTCAGGTAAAGAGGTATTCTGATATTTTCAGGCAGATATCCCACACCCTCTCTGGCCTCGGGCAGACGGCAACTGATTCCCTTTATAAATGCTTTTCCGGAATCGGGCCGGGTGAAGTCCAGAAGAATTCTTATTATCGTGGTTTTTCCGGCACCATTTGGTCCTAACAGGGCAAGGTATTCCCCTTTGCTGACATCAAGGGAAACATTTTCAAGCGCGGTAAGTTTCCCGTATCTCTTTGTCACAGATTCCAGTTTAATCATTTTATCCGCCGCAACCCCGAAATGATAATACCTCTGTTATACCTGTTAAAAAACACTACTTCTGTAATATACAAAGAGGAACGGAGGGTATTTTTTTTCCGTCTGTATAATACCTTCCGGGCTTTCCCGTTCGTTTTGACTTTGCCAGAGTACCGTTTATCACCGTCAATGCCACATCAAAGGCATCCTGACCTGGTTCGACCGGGATATCTGGAGGAATCCCGACCATATCGTAAGGAGTCCCGTTAAGAGGCGGTGACAGAAGACCGCATGTGACTATCGCCATTACACGGTCAGGGCCATCAGCCCAGACCTGCATTCTGGCTTTACCATATGTAGTATCTCCAATAAGTATAACCTCCGGCCGGTTTTCCTTGATACAGGAGATTAATATCTCCGATGCGCTGGCAGAATTGTTGTCAGCAAGAATTATCAGATTCCTGTCTGCTGCTGAGCCATTACCACTGGTTGAATAGACAGTATCAAATGTATAAGAATTATACCTTTCATCCATTTGACGCTCCTGCGATCTAATCACCGGAGAATTAGTCTTAACCATCTCTCCGGCAATCTCAAGGCACTGATTAACCATACCTCCGGGGTTTCCCCTGAGGTCAAGAATGGTGTACTGCGCCCACTCAGTAGCGCGAAGAGCATTTTTAAACTCCTGTGCCGACCCTCCCGGTATATTGGAATCTTTTATAAACATGCTCAGGCGTATGAATGCTACTACTGAATCAATAGTGTCTACAAAAACTGTAGGGCTTTTGAAAATATCTAAAATGATCTTTTGATTAAAAGTGGTATCCCCGCGTTTAATCCCAAGTGTTACCTCTGTACCGACAACACCGTTGATGAGATTCTGAACACTGTTCCAGTTCATTCCGGCTGTACTCTGTCCGCTGACTTCGATAACAGTATCCCGTCTGAGCAGTCCGGCTCTTTCTCCCGGAGCATCCGGGAAGACATCTTTTATAACATAACCATTGTAAACCGAATCCATGAGAAGACCTATTCCCGCCACCTCACTTTCGGAATTGACCATATTCCGGAGTACCTCTGCCAGTACTGTCATATAGAATCTGGTGTAGGGTTCATTTACGGAAAGATAAAGTTCCTCCGGGGAGGAAAACCCATAGAGGTCTGCTGGCAGCCTCTCCTGGAAAATGAAATAATTCTTTAATACCCAGGCAGCAAATTGATATTGTTCCGGAATATCATCCTTTTCAGCACTAAAAGGCTGAATGCCGCAGGAAAAGACCAATGGGATAAGAAGAACTGATACTGGTTTAAAGAACTTTTTCACGATATCAGACATAGTTCCCTCATATCACTGATAATGTGAGTCGGTTTTATGGTCAGATCCGAGATTTCTGTCAGACTCCACTTAACAAAAGCAGTATCGGTCCCGGCGTTTTTACCACACTCGATATCATATATAGAATCACCAACAAAGAGAGCTTCCTCCGGCCTGCCCCCCAGAAGTTCCAGTGCTTTTATAGCCGGATCTGGTTCAGGTTTATGTCTCGTTGTGTCCTCGGGAGTAACGAGATACTCGAAAAATTGAAGTATCCCTGTTTCAGAGAGATAGAGTTCCAGGGTATTTTTCATTCTCGATGTGACAACCGCACACCTTTTTCCCCCTTCCTTCAGTTCTTTTAACCCCTCTCCAACCCCGGGAAAAAGTCTCAGATACTGCCTGTAAATTGAAAGCTGGTAATCCATGTGATATTTCCTGATGGATTCAAATTTCTGGTCTGTCATCTTGCCGAAATAGACCTCCATCTGATCCCGAAGTGTCAAGCCGATATTGGAGATAATCTGCGTATCGGAGAGTGGTGCACTTCCCAGGAATTCTGCTGTGTGCTTAAAACAACTGCAGATCATGCCCGTGGTGTCAAAGAGTGTTCCGTCTGCATCAAAGAGGTAGTATCGATATTGTTTCATCTGCTCGTCTTTTCCCGGAAGCGGAGAGTATTTGAATAAGTAACAATAAAGGGTAAAAATAAAAGGTTTCACATCGGTAGTACAATCGACCCTGATTTACCTGATTAAAGAATTACCGTGATTATGGTTCCCAGACTTAAAATTTGAGTCACTCTTTCACCCTGGAGACAGATTTGTGACTTTAGCGATCAATTCACTTTTTCATACCAGAGATATAGTATCCCCTCAGGTTCATCTTCTTTCTCCCAACCACCAAAATTTATTTTTCTTCTCACTATTATCCATAAGGACACTATGATATCTATTGTTGACTACGGGGCAGGAAATCTTACCTCAGTAAAAAGAGCTCTCGATTATTCCGGTATCAAATCCCAAATAACCGCCGATCCGAAGGAACTCCTTACCGCTGAACGCATCATTTTTCCAGGGGTGGGTCATGCCTCTTCGGCCATGAAAACACTCATAGAACGCGGATTGGACACTGCTCTGAAAAATGCGTTTCTCTCAGGAATCCCTCTGCTGGGAATCTGTCTTGGAACTCAGATTATTCTGGGACACTCCGATGAGGGTGATACAGAGTGTATCGGACTTATTGAAGGGAACTGTCCCCGGTTCGACCTCAAAGACAAATCATTGAAAATTCCCCACATGGGATGGGATTCAATCAGGATCTTAAGAGATCATCCGGTATTTAGAAATGTAAAACCGCAGGATGAGTTCTATTTCGTACACTCCTATTACCCTCAGCCAGCGGATAAAAGTACAATCATTGCGCTCTGTGAGTACGGGACAGAGTTTCCGGTTGTTATCGGCACCAGGAACCTGATCGCCACCCAGTTCCATCCGGAAAAAAGCGGTCCCGCAGGGTTGGAGATTCTCAAATCATTTTCATCCTGGGATGGTTCACCATGTTAAGCAAAAGAGTGATCTCCTGCCTTGATGTCCGGGGGGGCAAGCTTGCGAAGAGTATTAAGTTTGTAAATACCCAGGATATAGGTGATCCGGTCGTAACTGCCCGGAAATACTATGAAGAGGGTATCGATGAACTGGTGTTTTATGATATCACTGCCTCCAGTGACAACCGTGATATCATGATAGATGTTGTAGACAGGGTTGCATCCTGCATCTTTATCCCCTTTTCAGTAGGAGGAGGCCTGAGGACTGTAGAGGACTGCACAAAGGTACGCCTTGCCGGGGCAGAGAAGATAAATGTGAATACATCTGCTGTGGCCAATCCAGACCTTATCAATGAGGCATCTGTTGCACTGGGTGCCCAGGCAGTGGTGCTCTCAATGGATGTATTGGCAGTACCTGTTACTGCACAGATACCCTCAGGATATGAGATAGTGACCCACGGTGGCCGTAACAGAACCGGTTTAGATGCTGTTAAGTGGGCAGTGGAGGGCCAGAGACGGGGTGCAGGGGAACTGGTTGTCAATTCAATCGATGCAGACGGGACAAAACAGGGCTACGAAATAAAACTTACCAGGATGATAGCTGACGCCGTTACCATTCCTGTCATTGCATCGGGCGGAGGCGGCAGACCGGAACACATTTACGAAGTGCTCACCGAGGGTCATGCTGACGCTGCACTCATAGCGTCGATACTGCACTATGGAGAGTACAGTATCAGGCAGATAAAGGAATACCTGAGATCTCGAGGAATAAAGGTCAGGATCTGAAAATACGACTGCACGAGTGTACGAGGGTACGACTGAACGACAGAACAACCGTACGACATTACCGGGGATGTACCAATCCACTGCGGTTTTTATTAATAGTTTTCTTATTTACGATTACAAATTCAGAAACAGAATAGAAATCCGGTATACAATTTTTGTTTCTTTTTCCACCAGTAAAATTTAAGAAACCAGATTATCTTACCCGACTTGCGAAATTTAAGCTTGGTATTTGGTATTGGTATCGTATACTCCTATGCCGTACCCGTATTGTCATATTGTCATATTGTCATGTTGTCGTGTTGTCGCAGCGCCGTTTTGCCGTTTTAAACCATAGCCTCTCAGGATAAGTAATTATAGAATATTATTCTGGCCTCCAGGTCATGAATCTTTATCAGAGTGTCTGTTGTAATTTCATCCTTCGGTTTCATTCGGGATGAATACCTCTGGAGTCAATCAAAGATGCGCATCGCGCTTGTAAATTCGGAATATCCCTCCCCATCACAGGCAGGTCATGGAGGTATCGCTACATACACATACCTGATGGCAAACACTCTGGCTTCGATGGGACATACAGTTTATGTACTTGTCAGAGAAGGCACAGCTACAGATCCTTTGCTTGACTCAGTGCGTCTGTGTTATTTCGGATTTACTCCTGCACCCGGTCTGAGACGCATCACAGACAGATTCAGAACCGGCAAGATAGTCTGGGAACAGGGGCAGTCGAGACATATAAAGAACACACTGCTTTCGATCCACAAAAGATTCGGACTGGATATAGCGGAATTTCCCGACTACAGCGGACTTACCTGCCAGTGCAGCAGATCTCTTCCTTTCCCGGTTGTCATAAATTTTCATACGCCGTCGGAGGTAGTTGACAAGCTTAATAATATGACAATTACCGAAGAGCGGATAAAATGGCACCGTTTCGAAAGGGAAGCTTTTACAAAGGCAAATGGGTACAGATGTCCCAGTGAGGCACTGGCACAGATAATCAGCAGGGACTTTGAAATACCCTCAAATCAGATAAGGATCATCCGCAATCCCGTATCAACGGAAATTTTCGACCGTATCGAAAAATCACACAGAACCGACCGTTTTGATTTCCTCTTTGCCGGGCGCCTGGAATTCAGAAAAGGAGCCGAGCTTCTGTTAAGGAGCTTGAATAAAATCCTTCGGATCGATAACCGGATCAATGTGACATTTGCCGGTGAAACGGAACTGGGTGATGCATACAGTTACAGGCAGGCTATCGAGAGGACACTCAGGGATTCGGAACGCAAGAGGGTGTGGTTTCTGGGACCACTTTCGATAAAAAAGCTCAGCACTCTTTACTGCCGCTCCTCATGTTTCCTGTTCCCTTCACTTTTCGAGAATGCACCCTACGGGCTCTTCGAAGCAATCTCGGCGAAACTTCCTGTGATCGCATCTGATTCAGGTGGTGTTCGGGAAATTATCCGGCACAAGGAAACCGGCCTGCTTTTCTCTCCTGAGAGTATCGATGAACTCCTGGGGTGTGTGAAATCATTTATAGAAAACCCGCAACAGAGCAGTGAGATGGCGGAAAGAGCATATAAGGAGATAAAAAATATCTGCTCACCTGAAAAAATAGCCGCTGAAACCATCGATTTCTATCAATCTTTGGTTGATAGAAAAAATGACCTCAGAAAAGAGGGACGATAAAAAGGATGCAGATACTTTACATTTCTAATGAATATCCTCCTCAGACCGGATTTGGCGGCATAGGCACCTACACAAAACACACTGCCGAGGGAATGGCAGCCAGGGGTCACACTGTTCATGTAATGTCAAGAAGCATCACAGGAGAGTACTCCCGCACTCTTGCAAATGAAGTTATTGTGCATCGTATTCCTCTCCTGGATTTTAATCTCCCCAGCGGAAAAGTGTTCTTTCCATTCCGGAAATTATGCTATAAGATGATACTCCACTCTCTTGAACGCCTTGCCTGGGCAGAATCAGTTAGCAAAGCTCTTCAGAAGTTTCAGGAAAATGGTTGTAGTTTTGATATCATCGAGTATCCTGAATGCGGTGCAGAGGGATTCCACATAAGAGGGCAAAAAGGGTTGTTGGTGACAAGGCTTCACACACCCTGGCAGATGATCAGCGAGTTTGATCAGATCAAAGAAGCCCCGGGTGACCCGATACTGCTTACGCTGATGGAAAAGCACTCAGCCCGCAAAGCTCAACTGGTAACCAGTCCTTCGTGCGCGCTTGCAGGTATTATGAAAAAACGCTGGAAATTGCGGAACATAACGGTTATTCCAAACTCTCTCCCAGCAGATCAGTATGATAAAACAAGTGGCGGAGGATGGATTTATACCGGCAGAGTGGAGATGAGGAAGGGTGTTCACATACTTCTGGATGCGTATGAAGAACTCTGTAAAAGCCGCAGCTCTCTTCCGGCTTTAAAAATAATAGGCAGAGCATACGGGACAATGAAAGACGGCACATCTTACGGAGAACTGATCAGAAAACGGATCAACAGCGCACCGCTTAACGGCAGAGTGGAATGGATTGAAGGGTTGTCACTTCCTGATGTAAAGAATCATCTTCTTACATCATCGGTTGCAATTTTTCCTTCATTATGGGAGAATTTTCCATACACCGCGCTTGAAGCTATGGCTTGCGGGTTAACGGTTGTAGCTTCTGACTGCGGCGGGTATCCGGAGATGATCCAGCATGAAAAAAATGGTTTTCTTGTAAAAGCAGGCAGCGGAAGAGATCTGTCGGAAGGTCTTAAAAAGATACTGGATAACAAGGAAATGGCAAAAGATATGGGCGATGCTGCCAGAAAGAGGGTCCAGAGCCATTTTGACACCTTCTCGATCTGCGAATCTCTGGAAAGAATTTACGAAAATGCATTAAGGGACAAATAGAGATGGGACATGGTTCAAAGCTCATAAAAAACTCCTTTTTTATACTGTTTAACACTGTATTCATGATGTTTTCATCATGGATTATCTCCATCTGGATTGCCCGTCAGCTCGGACCTGTAAATTACGGTATCTTCAATCTTGTGCTCTGGATTTCCGGTACCATGACATGGGCGCTGGGGATGGGGCTTATTCATGCTATTACAAAGTTTATAGCCGAGTATGACGGGCGGGGTGAGACAAAGAACCTTAGGCCAATTATTTACTATGTCCTAAAAATCGAGATTGTCATCACAATTATCACCACAGCGGTTCTGATTTTTTTCCGTACAAAAATCGCCGACTTTTTCTTTTCTCCGGAAGAATCGTTCCTGTTTTTTCTTGCTGCCGTGGGCCTTCTGCCCGGAATGGTGACCGCGATTTTATCGGCAGCAATAGAGGGTATTCAGAAATTTGAGTATTTCACATACTCCAACCTTATCCTTACACCGCTTTCCTTTATCTCTAAAATCATTGTTCTTATCATGGGAAAAGGGATAGAAGGGCTGCTGGTGGTGATGCTCGTTTTTTCTTTCATCAACGCGATCTTCTATTACATAGTTCTCAAACGTGAAGGCGCACTTGAAAAGGGGGTTGACAGCCTTTCATCAGAGATCAAAAAGAGGATACAGGCCTATAACAAGAGTGTCATCGCGATATTGCTCTGTGACAAGATAGTCTGGGATAAGAGCGAGAATTTTTTTCTAGGGCGTTTCTGTACTGCTGCCGAGATCGGGTATTACAATCTGGGTTACAATGTAGCCCAGCGTTTTGCTTCCATACTCCCCACCACATTCTGGCGAGTTCTCTTTCCAACCATGTCGTCATATTTCGGATCCGGTGACAAGGAGAAGATGAGGCGTCTTTTTTTCCTCTCGACAAGGTATCTTGCTTTCTTTTCATTCCCGGTTGGAGCTGCGGGTATGATACTCGCCTATCAGATAATCCATTACCTTTACGGCCATGATTTTATCGGAGCTCAGCGTGTGCTTCAGATAATGTTCGCGGCTTCCATATTCTCAAGTCTCTCAAACCCTGCATCAGCTATTCTCTATGGTTTTGAGAAACAGGCATTTATTTACAAATACGGTCTTGTCCTGGCACTGATAAACATAGCACTGGACCTTCTTCTGATAAAGGCTTACGGAGCAGTAGGCGCGGCGGTCTGTTTCGGGATTATCACAGTGCTGGCATCCGTTGGCGGGCTGATTTACACCAGCAGACTGATGGATCTGAAATACCCTGTAGTCTCGGTGGCCAAAATCACCCTCTCCACAGTAATAATGGGAATAGTGATGGAGCTTATAATCAATCAGAACAGCGGAATACCCGGATTTGTAGTTTCAATTTTCGCCG
>DAOTAZ010000107.1:0-9741 GCA_035382965.1 Chitinispirillaceae bacterium
ACAGCTACCAGGAAGGTAAGAAACTGCAGGTTTTCCTCTGGTGTTTCTCCAGGATTAAGGAGATTGGATCCATTGTTGTCGGAAAGCGACCAGTTCAGATGTTTACCGCTGCCGTTGATACCGGCGAAGGGCTTTTCGTGCAGAAGGCATTCCAGTCCGTGTCTTTTTGCCACTTTGCGCATCAGGTCCATAAGGAGCACATTATGATCCGCAGCCAGGTTGGATCTTTCGAAGTACGGTGCAAATTCGTACTGATGCGGGGCGACTTCGTTGTGACGAGTGGTTACCGGAATTCCAAGCTTGTGTGCTTCCAGAGCAACCTCGTTCATATATCCGAGAACCCGGTCTTTTATTGAACCGAAATACTGATCTTCGAGCTGCTGGCCTTTGGGTGAGGGGGCACCAATAAGTGTCCGTCCGGTGAGCTGAAGATCGCTGCGCATTTTATAGTATTTCTGATCGATGAGGAAATATTCCTGCTCCGCACCACATGTAGAGTAGACATTTTTTACATCGCTGTGTCCGAAGAGTTTCAGCATGGCCACAGCCGCTTTGCTCAGGGCCTGTTCGCTTCTTAACAGCGGAAGTTTTTTATCGAGAGCCTCGCCTGTGTAGGAGATGAAGATTGTGGGGATACACAGTGTCTTACCGTTTCCGCCATTCATGATAAAAGCGGGGGATGAAGGATCCCAGGCAGTGTAACCTCGTGCTTCAAAAGTGACCCTGAGGCCTCCGGAGGGAAACGAGGATGCATCGGGTTCACCCTGGATCAATTTTGTACCGGTGAGTTTTTCCAGGATCTGGCCCTTGCCGTTTATAGAGATAAAAGTCTCGTGTTTTTCTGCTGTTTGTCCGGTCATGGGCTGAAACCAGTGGGTGTAGGAATTGGCACCCTTCTCGATTGCCCAGCTTTTCATGGCATTTGCTATTTCATCAGCCTGCTCATTTGTTATCGGCACTCCATCTTCCTGCCACTGTTTGAAAGCATAGAAGGTTCTTTCGCAGACCATACTCATCATAACAGCTTCGCTGAATGTGTTCTCTCCAAAATATTCAGAGATTTTGCCGGAACATTCATAGTTCCCGTTGCTGACAGGCTTGATTGCCAGGTTTACTTCGTGACGTATACTCATAAAAGCTCCTCAAGTGAAAAATGATTGAATACTTGCAATGGTTATCCTGATTAAGAATCGACTTCCATGATTCTGACCAGAGAAACAGTTAATGATCTTTTTTTTGTATCTGAGTATCTGCACAAAAGTGTTGCTGATACCGATACGGAACTGAATTGACATCAGCATATAGTCAAATTGTGTGCCATCTTTTTTCTGTTCCATGCCATCCAGGCATAATTGCCCTTTTTAATCGATTAGAAGCGGTTATTCCGGTAGAGTACAGAAATGGGAGGAGACGGAAGAACCATATTTGTACCCCTCTTTTCGATACCAAGATGTATCAGGTGTGGGGGTGGTGATACAAAATTGTATCGAAAGGGTGAATGTTCGGGTGTGTCATTGAATCGTGGATCGGGATGAATTTGGGTGAGGA
The DNA here is from genome assembly GCA_035382965.1 of Chitinispirillaceae bacterium. Taxonomy (GTDB): domain Bacteria; phylum Fibrobacterota; class Chitinivibrionia; order Chitinivibrionales; family Chitinispirillaceae; genus JAAYIG01. Next base: position 1,549 of record DAOTAZ010000107.1, read on the forward strand.
ATACCTTAATATATGCTTGTTTTCAGGGTTTTGGGTTAAGTGTCAGGAGGTTTGACACAAAATTGAATTACATGGCACATAACTTGCATAATTGTCCTGGGAAAAAAATTATCAGAAGAAATTTTATGCCAAAAGTTCTGAATTCACTAAGTACAGGTTTGCCGGGTCTGGATGAAGTAATCCAGGGGATAAGGCCGGGAGACAATATTGTATGGCAGGTGGAATCCATCGAGGATTACATTCCCTTTACAGAATATTTCAGCAGGGAATCACAAAAAACCGGTAATCCGCTCATTTATTTCCGCTTTGCAGATCATCGTCCTCTTATTGCCGATGATATCGATGCCCAGAGATATGAGCTTCATCCTGAGGAGGGGTTCGAGAACTTTATTTCTGCTATCTTCTCTGTGATAGAGAGGGTCGGTTTCGGGGCCTGCTACATATTTGACTGTCTCTCTGAGCTTTCCGCAGACTGGTACAGTGACCGGATGCTTGGCAATTTTTTCATGCTGACCTGTCCCTATCTATACGACTATGACACCGCCGCCTATTTCGGGCTTCTCAGGAATCACCACATGTCTGCGGCAATCGGGGCGATTCATGATACGGCTCAGGTAATAATCGATGTTCACCGTAAAGATGAGAAGCTTTATATTCACCCGCAGAAGGTTTATAAGAGATACTCTCCGACCATGTACACTCTTCATGGCTGGGACGGGGAGCGGTTCAATACTGTGATGTCCAGTGCGATCATATCCGAGATCCTTGAGTGTGATCCCCAGCCCTGGCTTGACTTTTCGGTTCAGCGCGCTGATATCTGGACCAGGAATTTTACCCGTGCAGAGATGCTGGTTCAGGGGAAGTACTGTTCCGGGAATTGTGAGAGTGAGGCTGAAGAGCTGAAAGAGCAGCTCTTAAGGATGGCTCTTTCCAGGGATCCCCGTCTGCTGGAGCTTGCGCGCCGCTATTTTGATTTGGCTGATCTGGTGAATATCGGAAGAAGGATGATTGGCACCGGGCTTATCGGCGGTAAATCGGCTGGAATGCTGACTGCAAGGGCAATACTGGCAAAAAAAGCTCCTCAGCTATATGCGCTTCTTGAGGTACACGATTCTTTCTTTATCGGCTCCGATGTCTTTTATACCTATCTTGTGCAGAACAAATGCTGGTGGATGAGGCGCAGGCTCAAGAGGAGCGGTTCGACGTATGACGGGGCGGAGGAGATGCGTGAGCGGATGCTCAGGGGGAGCTTTCCCAGAGAGATTGAAGAGCAGTTTGCGCAGATGCTCGATTACTTTGGTCAGTTTCCGATAATTGTCCGCTCCAGCAGTCTTCTTGAGGATGCTTACGGAAACGCTTTCTCCGGAAAATACGAGAGTGTGTTTTGTGCCAATCAGGGTACCCCAAGGGAGCGTCTTGAGAGTTTCAAGCAGGCGGTCCGCACTGTTTATGCGAGTACAATGAGCAGGGAGGCTCTCTCTTACCGTGAACACTGGGGACTTATGGAGCATGATGAGCAGATGGCTTTACTGGTGCAGCGTGTTTCCGGTGAGATGCATGGCTCGCTTTTCTTTCCGCATGCCGCAGGGGTGGGATTTTCGTTTAACCCCTTTGTCTGGAACAGTGATATTGATCCCTCCCAGGGAGTGCTTCGTCTGGTGTTCGGACTTGGTACCAGGGCGGTGGATCGTGCCGATGATGATTATACCAGGATTGTCTCACTCAATGCCCCGCTGAAACGTCCTGAAACAAGTCTTGATGAGGTCAGGCGGTATGCGCAGAGGCGTGTCGATGTGATAAATTTAACAAATAATAAAACCGAAACACACCGTTTTGAGGATGTGATTCAGCAGTCGCCCAGGGTGCCACTTGATATCTTTGCTTTCCGCGACGAGGAGATGGAGCAGCGGGGTAAAGAGGCGGGCAGGGATGTGTTCCCCTATGTGTTAACATTTGATAAACTGCTTTCTGATACCGGCTTCTGCGATGCTTTAAGAGAGCTTCTCAGAGTGCTTCACATCGCTTATGATCATGCTGTGGATATTGAATTCACGCTGAACTTTCTTGATGATAAATCTTTCAGGATAAATCTTGTTCAGTGCAGGCCTTTCCAGGTAAAGGGGCAGTTCCGCTCGGTAAATCTGCCCAGCGGAATTGCTCAGGAAAGGATTCTGATGAAGACAACCGGGCCGGTGATAGGAACAAGCCGTGATATGACTGTGGAGCGCCTGATTTATGTGGTTCCCGAGGTCTACGGCGGGATGAGCATGGGGGACAGATATTCGGTAGCGAGGCTTATAGGTCGCCTGACACACGCATCTGGGAAGAAGAATGAGGGTCGTAAAGCGATAATGCTTCTTGGGCCCGGACGCTGGGGCACGACAACGCCATCACTTGGTGTGCCTGTCTCATTTGCGGAGATAAACACTGTTGCTGTGCTCTGTGAGATAGCATCGATGCATGAGGGGCTTGTTCCGGATGTATCGCTTGGTACCCATTTCTTCAACGATCTTGTAGAGATGGATATGCTTTATGCGGCCGTATATCCCGGCCGGACGGGAAGTTTCTGTCAGGAAAATCTTATTATGAGTATACCCAACCGGATAGGTGAACTGGTTCCGGATGCATCGATCTGGAGCCGAGCAGTGCATGTGATTGAATCGGGGGGTGAGGCCGGCAGCATGAGATTGACAATTGATTCGATGAAACAGGAAGGGATGTTGTATATATGATGGATCGGACAGTGCATAATAATTTCTTGATTCTGGACAGGTACGATACAGATTCCGATACTGATACCGACCCCGAATTGGGAAACTTGTAAAGTAAAACTGAAACAGAGAGGTTTTGACGGGAGCAATATGAAAAAACAGGGATTGTATGATCCGCAATTCGAGCATGACAGTTGCGGGGTGGGTTTTATAGCGAATATAAACGGAAGTCGTTCTCACCAGATTGTCAGTGAGGGTATATCGATACTTAAGAACCTGGTTCATCGCGGGGCAGTCGGCGGGGACTCGATGACCGGTGATGGTGCAGGGATTCTGCTGCAGATTCCCCACGTCTTTTTTGCGCGTGAATGCGAGAAGAAGGGAATGGTTCTTCCACCTGAGGGAAGCTATGCTGTTGCGATGATCTTCATGCCTGAAGATCCTGCTGTCCGCGGAAAACTTGTGCGTCTTGTCAATGATACAGTACAGGATGAAAACGGGAAAGTACTCGGGTGGAGAGATGTGCCTGTCTGTCCGGACTGTCTGGGAGAGATGGCGCGTAAATCCATGCCTTTTGTGAGTCAGATATTTGTTGCTTTCGATAAAAAAGGTGATGACCTGGAGCGAAAAGTCTACCTGACACGAAAATGTATCGAGAAGAGGGCGATGGAGTCTGGTTTTGGTATAGATGATTTTTATATCCCGTCATTTTCAAGCAGAACCATTGTCTACAAGGGGATGTTTGTGGCGCCGCAACTGGAGACTTTCTACCCTGATCTCAGTGATCCGGAGTTTCAAAGTGCCATAGCTGTGGTTCATCAGCGCTATTCCACAAATACTTTCCCCTCCTGGCCTCTTGCCCAGCCATTCAGATATATAGCCCACAACGGAGAGATCAATACGCTCCGGGGAAATATAAACAAGATGATAGCCAGGGAATCCTCTCTGAGGTCTGATCTGTACGGAGAAGAGATAGAAAAACTCAAACCGGTGATTAACACTTCGCTGAGTGATTCCGGAATTTTTGACAATGCTTTCGAGCTTCTTGCCAACAGCGGCAGGTCGATAGAGCATGCGATGATGATGATGGTTCCGGAGGCATTCGGTTCCAGACTTCACATGAGCCAGGACAGAAGGGCGTTTTACGAATACCATGCCTCGATAATGGAACCCTGGGATGGTCCGGCTGCCATAGCCTTTACAGACGGAGTGAGGGTGGGAGCGACTCTTGACAGAAACGGATTGCGTCCGGCACGGTATATCATAACCAGAAGCGGCAAGATGCTTCTGGCGTCCGAGGTCGGTGTGCTGGAGATCGCATCCGAAGAGGTTCTGCAGAAAGGCCGCCTTGCACCAGGCAAGATGGTTCTTGTGGATACTTCGATCGGGAGAGTCATTTTTGACAATGAGATCAAGGCATCCATATCCCGGAGGAAACCATACAGAAGGTGGCTGGAGAAAAATGTGATAGAGCTTAAAGGTCTCTTTCAGGTTCCGGGACCGGTGTCATTCACTGCGGACTCCCTGGATCTTCAGCAGAAGATTTTCGGGTACACACTTGAAGACATAAAAATGATAGTGGGTTCCATGGCGGAAAATGGTCAGGAACCGGTGGGGTCAATGGGTAACGATGCCGCGCTTGCGGTTCTGTCCGAAAGACCTCAACTGCTTTACAATTACTTCAAGCAGCTTTTTGCCCAGGTGACAAATCCGCCAATAGATCCTTACCGGGAAAACCTGGTCATGTCTTTGATGAGCTATGTCGGACGGGAGGGGAATCTTCTTGAGGAAACTCCTGAGCACTGCCATCAGCTCAAACTGCTATATCCGATTCTCACCAATGATGACATGAGCAAACTGCAGAATTCGGCACAGGAGGATCTTCGCTGGGCGAAGTTATCTATTCTTGCACCGCTTGAAAACGACAGCGTGGATTTCAGCAGTGCAATTGAGCGGCTTTGCGTAGAAGCAGAGAAGAAAGTGGATGAAGGGTGTTCGATAATCATTCTCAGTGACCGGGGAGCAGGGGAGAATGAGGTACCGATGCCTGCACTTCTTGCTGTCTCAGCGGTACATCATCACCTGGTCCGTGCTCACAAGAGACAATTGACAGGCTTGATAATTGAGACCGGAGAAGCCCGTGAGGTGATGCATTTTGCCACACTGATCGGTTATGGGGCAAGTGCTGTAAATCCCTATCTGGCTCTGGAGACGGTTGCAGGTCTCAAGGCGCAGGGTCTTCTGCCGGAGGGGCTGAGGCTTGAGACAGCTCTTGAGAACTATGTAACCGCGATAAAGAAGGGATTGCTCAAAGTGATGTCAAAGATGGGTGTCTCTACTATCAGAAGTTACAGGGGTGCCCAGATCTTCGAGGCAATCGGACTCAACAGTGATGTGGTTGAAAAGTATTTCCCGGGAACAGCATCGAGGATAGAGGGGGTCGGACTTGAATCCATAGCCGCGGAATCTTACAGGCGTCACAAAAAGGCATTTGAAAAGCCGATCGTTTCATCGGCGGCCCTTGACTGGGGAGGAAATATCCATTTCAGGAGGAATTCCGAGAAGCATCTTTTCAGCCCTGAGGCGGTGACTCTTCTGCAGCAGGCGGTACGCAGCGGTGATTATGGAGTTTACAAGAAATACACAGAGATTATAAATGATATAAGCAGGAATCTCTGTACGCTGCGGGGGCTTTTTACATTTAAGAACCGGACTCCGGTGCCGCTTGATGAGGTTGAGTCTGAGGAATCTATTGTGAAGAGATTCGTGAGTTCAGCGATGTCGTTTGGCTCGATAAGCAAGGAGGCGCATGAGACTATAGCCTGTGCGATGAACCGCCTTGGCGCATCGAGCAACTCCGGTGAAGGAGGGGAGGATGAGGAGCGGTATGTACCTCTGCCAAATGGTGATTCACTGAAAAGTGCCATCAAACAGGTTGCCTCGGCCAGGTTCGGAGTGAATATCAGCTATCTTGTCAATTCAAGAGAGCTGCAGATAAAGATAGCTCAGGGGGCAAAGCCGGGTGAGGGCGGGCAGCTTCCTGGAGACAAGGTGGACAGGATGATCGCAAAGGTGCGTCACAGCACTCCTGGAGTCATGCTGATCTCTCCTCCGCCTCATCATGACATATACAGTATCGAGGATCTGGCGCAACTGATCTTTGATCTGAAGAACGCCAACCGTGAGGCTCGTGTTTCCGTCAAGCTGGTGTCTGAGGCTGGTGTGGGAACTGTTGCTGCCGGAGTAGCCAAAGGGAAGGCTGACATGGTGCTTATAAGCGGCCATGATGGCGGTACGGGAGCTTCTCCCATATCCTCTATCAAGCATGCGGGCATTCCCTGGGAGATAGGACTTGCCGAGACTCAGCAGACTCTGGTGCTCAATAAACTCAGGGACCGGATCAGGGTTCAGGTTGACGGGCAGTTAAAGACCGGACGGGATGTGGTTATAGCGGCACTTCTGGGTGCGGAGGAATTCGGTTTTGGTTCATCGGTGCTTGTCACTCTGGGTTGTGTGATGATGCGCAAGTGCCATTTGAACACCTGTCCGGTGGGAGTGGCCACACAGAACAGCGAACTGAGAAAGCGTTTTGCGGGCAAGCCTGAGCATGTAATGAATTTCATGATGTTTACTGCCAGGAATGTGCGGGAATTAATGGCTGAGCTGGGTTTCAGGACAATCGATGAGATGGTGGGAAGAGTGGATGTCCTGGATGTGAACAGTGCGGTTGAAAACTGGAAAGCAGTGGGACTTGACTTTTCAAGAATTCTACACAAACCTGAGATACCGGAAGGCAGTTCTCTGAGATGTACCAGCCGTCAGGCAGTAGATTTTACGGCATCACTGGACAACGAACTGATTGACAAGGCCCACTCTGCTCTTGTCAATGGTACACCGGTGAGCCTGTTTGCATCGATCCGCAACAGCAACCGCACTGTTGGTGCATCGCTGAGTGCGGAAGTGGTAAAACGGTTTGGATCAAAAGGACTTCCTGCGGATACCATAAAATGCAAGTTCACCGGGTCTGCAGGGCAGAGTTTCGGGGCATTTCTGGCAACTGGAGTGACTTTTGAGCTGGAAGGGGACACCAACGATTATTTAGGGAAAGGTCTCTCAGGTGGAAAGCTTATCATTTATCCTCCAAAAGGATCGACCTTCGTGGCTCATCAGAATATCATCGCCGGCAATGTCAACCTGTTCGGTGCTACTGCCGGTGAGGCGTATATCTGTGGTATGGCTGGTGAGCGTTTCGCGGTTAGAAACAGCGGTGCTACAGCGGTGGTCGAGGGTGTAGGTGACCACGGATGTGAGTACATGACAGGAGGGGTGGTGGTTGTTCTGGGTCAGACCGGTGTCAACTTTGCGGCAGGTATGAGCGGAGGGGTGGCATTTGTGCTCGATGAGAATCAGCTTTTTGACACCCGATGTAACCTGGAAATGGTGGATATAGAGCCGGTCACCGAAGAAGCCGATCAGGAGCGTCTGTTCAGGCTGATTCAAAACCATGCCGAGTTCACAGGAAGCAGACAGGCGGAAAGGATACTGAGTAACTGGACCGATGTACTTCATCAGTTTGTAAAGGTAATTCCGATAGATTACAAGCGGGTACTGGAGAGGCTGAGAAAAGAGGAACTGAGGGAGACAGAGGTATTGACAATCACTGAGGAGGTTTACAAATAATGGGCAAGGCAACCGGTTTTCTGGAATATAAAAGGGTAGAGATGAAAAAGCGCCCTGTTGAGGAGCGCGTAAAAGACTACCGCGAGATCGCGGAGCTTCAGCCGGAAGAGGAGCTCACTCGTCAGGGTGCGCGATGCATGGACTGTGGAATTCCCTTCTGTCATGCGATGGGGTGTCCGGTGATGAACCTGATCCCTGAGTTCAACGACCTTGTTTACAGGGGAAAGTGGAAAGAGGCCTGGGAGCGTCTGGAGATGACAAACAATCTTCCGGAAATCACAGGACGTATCTGTCCAGCGCCCTGTGAGGCGGCGTGTACTCTTTCGATCAATTCAAGTCCTGTTACCATAAGGCAGATAGAGCTGGCGATAATAGAGCGGGCATTCAGGGAGGGGTGGGTGCGGCCGCTTAAGCCCCTTAAAGAATCGGGGAAAAAGGTAGCGGTTATCGGCTCCGGTCCATCGGGACTGGCTGCGGCACAGCAGCTTCGAAGGTATGGGCATTCTGTAACTCTCTTCGAGAAATCCTCCAAACCCGGTGGCATATTGCGGTTCGGGGTACCTAGTTTCAAGCTCGAAAAGAGAATTATTGACAGAAGAATACAGCAGATGGCTGAGGAAGGGGTGGTTTTTGAGACGGATATAGATGTGGGCGAAGATATTTCTGTCAGATACCTGAGACGCAGTTTTGATGCCATTCTTCTGACAACTGGTGCGGGACATCCGCGTGATATTATGGTTCCGGGGCGTGGGCTTGAGGGGATCCATTTCGCGATGGACTTTCTTAAAGGGGCAAACCTGTT
>DAOTAZ010000108.1:0-9671 GCA_035382965.1 Chitinispirillaceae bacterium
GAACAGATCATAAACCTCGTTAATCACCTCATCAATTCTGGCATCCGGACGATCGATCTTGTTTATTACAAGTATGATTGGCAGTTTCTTTTCCAGCGTTTTTTTAAGCACAAATCTGGTCTGGGGGAGCGGGCCTTCGCTGGAATCTACAAGAAGCAGCGCACCATCTACCAGATTGAGACTGCGCTCCACTTCACCGCCGAAATCGGCATGTCCGGGCGTGTCCACAACATTGATCTTCACACCTTTGTACTGAAAAGATGTATTCTTTGCTGCGATAGTAATTCCGCGTTCTCTTTCAAGATCCATGGAGTCCATAACCCGTTCTGCTACAACCTGGTTTTCACGGAAAGTTCCGCTTTGCTTTAACATTCCGTCAAGAAGTGTAGTCTTACCATGGTCGACATGTGCTATGATAGCGATGTTACGAAAATCGTTTTTCCTCATTTTTTATCCCGTTTATCAGATTTTTTCTTTAATACTGTTCTGATTAAGATTTGATTCCTTGATAGATAGAGAATGGGGTTTATTCTCAGTTTAACTGTGCGGATGAGAGTTTGATACTTTTTTCAGCTCATTCCTGAAGATCTTCTCAAATTCCTCCTTTAAAACTCCTGCTTCGTTCATCCCATGATGCTTTGCACCTTTGATTAAATGGATACCAATGTCTGTGAACTTACTTTTCAGAAAATCAATATTATATCTCCAGTTAACCACATCATCTTTTGTGCCCTGTATGATACAGATTTCCGGCTCTTTCCTTATCTCCCACGATTGGGTCTTGTCAAACCAGGAGAAATAAGAGCGGGCCCAGCGGAAGGGAAAGTGGTCTATCCGCATGGGGTCGTTTTTCAGGAACTTGAGGAACTCTTTGTCTGATGATTGATTACGATACAGACGCATGGATCTTTGCGTAAAAGGTGAAAGAATTGCCAGTCCGGCCCTCGCTGGGAGATACCAGGCCATCTTGACCAGAGGAGAAATCATGATCATTTTTTTTACCGCTGCCCTGTCCGGAAGCCTTATGTATTCAAATGCAGCAGCGCAGCCGGTACTGTGTGCTGCGATAATAAGACTGCTGTCAATGACAGACTCTGTTTTTTTACGTACAGAGGCAAATGCTCTTCCATACGCAGAGAAGTTTCCAATCGATGCTCTTGTTCCCGAGGACAATCCATGGCCGGGGAGATCGAAACAGATAACGGTGTAGTCCAGATCAAGACATTGTACTATATGATTTTTTAGAATCCCTGAATGATCAAAAAACCCGTGGGTCATCAGAACACTTCCCTGACTTGCAGGGGGAATAAAAACATGGGTAGCGATTCTGAATGAGTCGGATTTTACATATCCAAAGTAATGTTTTACAGGATCTGTAAAGTTAAGAGAGTAAAATCTGAAATAATCATTGATTTGCGATGAGTAAACAGGGCTTTTCTGCAGGTCGAGGTCTTCGATTTCTTTCACGACCTCGGATCTGTCAAATGACCATGCGAGAACCGGAAAAAGAAAGAGGATCGAAAGTGATTGTGTTAACAACTATGGTTTCCCCGATGAAATCTGCCATTCATGAAAGGTATTGAAAATAATTCGTGACATGCAGTTGAATTCGTAATACATAAGCTGTTTGAGCGTTTTCTATTCACTATAAGCCAATCAGTTCTGAAAGTACCTGCAGGGGATTTGTTCTGTTTTTATATACTTTTTTTGGAAATTTAATTATTTTGGTATTGACTAAAAAAAGGTGTGTCTCATCATGAGCATGTATCCATCCTTTCATTTCCGCGATAAATAAGGCTATATAGCCGAATCTTCTTTTCAGAGTCCGAACGCTTTTCATTTTTGGATTAGCATTTTTTATACCGTTAAAACCGGGAAAGCGGTTGTTTATTATTGTTTCAGAATGGATGGAAAAATGGCTGAATGGAAAAAAATATTTGCAATTATCTGGTCAGGTCAGATTATTTCTACCCTGAGCAGTATTACTGTCGGTTATGCCGTAATATTCTGGCTCAGCACAGAGACCAGATCGCCGGAAGTGCTGGCGTTTGCTGCAATTTCTTCACTGCTTCCTCAACTGGTGCTTGGCCCTTTTGCCGGGGTGTTGATCGACAGGTGGGACAGGAAAAGCATAATGATTTCAGCAGATCTGTTTGTAGCTCTTTGCTCCGCAGTTATGAGTATACTGATTTTAAGAGGGGAGACAGATATCACCCTGTATTATATCCTTCTCATGTTCCGCTCTGTGGGAAATGCTTTTCACATCCCGGCTATGCAGGCATCTGTACCTCTGCTTGCCCCGGAATCGGAGCTGATGAGAATATCAGGTGTTAATCAGATCATACAGTCCGGGGGTATAATTGCCGGGCCTCCCCTTGCGGCATTTCTGATAAGTGTTCTCGATATGCCAAAGGTTATTCTGATCGATGTAATAGGTGCTGTTATTGCCTGTACATCATTATTACTGGTACGTATTCCCAACCCGGAGAAAAGGAAAGATGCACCTGCGCCGCATATTTTTCGCGAGATGAAAGAGGGACTTCATGAAATATATATCCATAAGGGTTTACTCTGGCTTTTCATCGTCTCTGTTTCAGCCTTGCTTTTTATACTTCCTATAGCGGCACTTTTCCCGCTAATGACACTGGATCATTTCGGGGGAGGAACTTACCAGGTGAGTATCATCGAGGTAGCGTGGGGTGTAGGGATGCTTGCCGGGGGAGCTATTCTTGGGATCAAAAAGCTCCAGATAAGCAAAGTAATCCTGATTAACACCATGTACATTCTGCTCGGGCTTTCATTTGCCCTTTCAGGACGTCTGCCAGAGAGCGGATTTTATGCTTTTATGGTGCTTACTTTTCTGGGAGGGGTCTCGATGACTGTATATTCCAGTGCTTTTATGGTAATTCTTCAGACCACCGTTGAACCATCGGCACAGGGACGGGTGTTTTCGTTTTACGGAAGCATTTCACTTGTGCCATCAATAACAGGTCTTCTGTTTACTGGATTCCTTGCAAAGCAGACAGGTGTCCCTGACGCATTTCTCATCGCCGGGATTTTGATTGCAGTACTGGGGATAGTGTCTTTTTTCATTCCTGCAATCCGGCATCAAATCTCAGAGAGCTGAGAAGAAATAATGTTGCAGTCGCAAGTCAAGGCAACCGGAGACAGTACCTTACTTGCGACCTGTAACCACAACTCTTATACCCTCCGAATGACTAGTGAACTCCGGAGCGTACATGCACTGGATTGTTGTGATACCATTTGAGAAGTCACCGGCATGTGTCACCACAAGCGGGTATTCAAAGACATAGGTACCCTTTTTCAGATATGAGAAAAAGAAATTGGTAGCTGCATCGCGGGTACTTTCATAATACCCCAGTCCGCCTTGCCATCTGTAACCGGAGAATACATTCAGAGGTTCGAATCCGGATGCCCGCATGTCTTTCATGTGCACATACTCCATGTCCCTGTCAACCCTGAGCTCAATTCTCACAATGATCTTGTCACCCGGTTTCAGAATAGTGCTTTTGTCAATCTGTGACAGTTTTTTCCCTGTTGGGCCTGTTGTCTCAATGAAGAGATTTTTTTTCAGTTTAAGCGGTGTTTCAGCGGCTTTAATTTTGTCCATCTGTTCAAAATACTGCCAATAAACAGCTCCCCATGATACTCCGTTTTCCTGCTTTGTCACAGTGATATTTCCCATCTGAGGCTTGATATCCTCTGATGTCCATGATTTTTTGAAATAACCGGTTCCCGCCTCTGTTTTAACCCCACCTCCATCTTTGGCATTGATTTTAATATCTCCAAGGGAGATGGATACATTGGAGGGGTTTGTCAGCCAGTCGGTTCCGCGCAGGAGCAGTGCATAACAAGCATCTGCAGTAGCCCTGGTAGTTTTCCAGTTCTGTGTTTGTTTACTTTTAATGAGCCAGGTTTTGAGATTATCAACCGAAACCGGATCATTTCCTAATTCCTCGAAAACCTCTACCATCAGTGCCTGTGATTCTATCGGGGCATCGTACCACCACCATGATCTCATCTCATACATCTCTTTCCAGTACATACCCATCTCCTCACTGACAATGGCGTTTTGTTTTAATGATGTGAGGATTTTCTGGGGATAGACCTTATCGCCATAACGGTTCAGCGCCAGGGCGATCATCCCCTGCATGTATCTGCGGTTTTTCAGCCAGTATTTTTTTGCCTGTCCGAGGAAATATTCGAATGCTTCTCTGTTCTTTTTCTCCATTGACATATCTTTAAAGAAACTTCTCATGTAAAGGTACTGGATATGGATCTCAGAAAGATTATTACTATCAGGGGTAACATACTTCATTATCTCTTGATAATCCTCTCTGATCCGTTCATCGAGGTACATGAGAAAATCTGTTGTCATGTTTTTCAGGCCATGGTTGCTGCGCAACTGAAGTACTCCGAGGTGATCCAGTCGACCAAGCCCGATGGCAATATGCTGTGTAATATAGCGGTCATCCGGACCTCCCTCAAACCAGGGCCATCCGCCGTTTTTCAACTGAAGTTTTTTAAGTCTTGCCAGGGTTTTCTCTTTTTCTTTAGCAAGCCTGTTAATGTCAAAGAGCAGACCCACACGTTTTTTCCTTTCAGATTCATCCTTCCCGTCAAGAAGCCATGGGGTTTCCTCCAGCAGAAGAGATTTCAGTTCCTGGTTCTTTTCCAGGTTTGAAAGGAGCGCATCAGGAGACTCGTTTTTCCATCGATCGAAGACAGATTTTATCTTCGGTGATGAATTTGCAATATGCGCAGCGAGACTGTTTGCGTAAAAGCGGCTGAAAATCTGCTCTGAACACTCATAGGGGTATTCAATCAGATAGGGGAGCGCCTCAATTGCATACCAGGCAGGATTAGATGTAAACTCCAGGGTGAGCCTGTGATTTACAACAGTGCTTGAGGAATCATTCTGTGACAGAAGAACGGGTATGGTGAACTTTTTCGTTCCTTTCCTGTTGATGGAGAGTGGAACGCTTTCAGTGACAAGAGTTCTGTTTGACAATACGGGAATAATCCGTTCCTCGCCGTCGCTGAATTTCCCTGCACTTGCTACTACTTTGACATTCACTGCTCCGATGCCATCGGGGATCTTCAGATCCCACTGCAGAGGAGAACTCTGTCCTTTTTTTGCTGAAAATGGTATCTTTGCTTTTTCGTTACCAAATTCATTGTCAACCGGTTTCATGGATGCAGCATCAAAAAGTAAAAGCTGTGCTGTGCCGGACAAATCGTCATCAGAGAGATTGGATACCTTGGCTGAAAAGGTAATCCGGTCATTTTCTCTGAAAAACCTTGGAGGATTGGGCATCACCATCAGATCTTTACGGGTTACAAGCTCGTTTGAGGTCAGCCCGTATTCGAGTTTCTGTGTGTGTGCAAATCCCAGCATTTTCCACCTGGTGAGCGCTTCAGGAACCTGAAATTTCACTATGATTTCACCTCTATCATTAGTTTCAAGCGAGGGGAAGAAAAATGCTGTCTCATTGAGATTGATCCGCGCTTTAATTCCGGACAGATCCTCAGGGTGTGCTGTATCTCTCTGCTCACTTGACAAATGTGTTTCATCAGATACATTCTCTCCGATGAACGATTCTCTTTTCAGACCCTTAGTCAATACTCTTTCATTTATCAAACCGGCAGGTGCAGGAGAGCTGCTTTTTTCAAATTCGAGTTCAGGAGATGCGGCAGCAAGTCCTCCTCCATATCCACGGGCAACATAGGCAATATATTCCCGGAACTGGTACCCGAACCAGTTTAGTGACGGATAGCTTCTGCGAGGATACTCTGAATGTAGATTCCAGTTGCGGCTGCAGAGTCGTGCGTATTCGACCTGGTCTGTTGAATGTGATCTCCATTTTTGTCCGGCACTGAAATGCGGGTAGATGCTGAAGTTCCAGTTATGAGGTGTAAAGGCATCGAGTGATGCATCATACAGGGCTGTTACCATCTCGGCAGCGACTTTATCCTTTCCTTTCCCACTCACTTTCAGGCGCCATTCCTCTTTTTCTCCCGGGTAGAGACTGCTCCGGAAAGTCTCAAATGATATGTCAAGTTCCTTGTTTGTCCAGGGGACTTCAATTGCCGCCGTGTGATTATACGTACGGCCGGAATGCACAAAAGTCACATGGATGAAGAGATTACCACGATGTTTCTCCTCGACTGGAATTTGCAGACGTGTTTGCATCTTATTCAAGTCCAGCCACTCTTTTTTGACTATCTGATTCCTGTGCTCGATCTCGTAAAGCAGTTTTGCATCACTGTATCCGGTTCCTGCCAGAAACACCGCTGTGTCTCCGGGTTCGCATCTGGATTTGACAGGTACAAACCAGTACGTCTGAGGGTAGGGGAGCACTTTTCCCTTTTCCGAATACAGCGTGAAATAACGTGTATCTTTCACTTTAATTCCTGAGCGATCCTCAGCTTCTGCTTCCAGTACATACACTCCCGGTTTCCATTTTTTTGCGTCTGTGAGATCCAGGTTTTTATCATTCCGGGTATCAAAATTGCCTTTAAAGGCTACTTCACCTCTGGGCCATGCGGTTATATCATCCTCACTTTTGTAAATATCTTCCGGGAAGAGTTCATCGTGCCGGGCTTTTGTCAGGATTGTTGTATCCGGCTTTTGCCAGAGCCGCTTTCTGAGTATTGTTTTCGGGTACTCCAGCCTCTGGATTTTGATGTTTCCTTTGACTGGTTCGAATGTTCCATTGAGGTTTTCTGTATTTATTGGAAAAGAAAGCTTTGATTCTTTACTGACCTGCTGCCCTATGTCTACATTTAATGTGAGTGAAACGTATCCAACGTTGACAGTACCTGATGCGGAGCGGGTTTCACCATTTATATCTGTTACATCGAAGGAAACATTGTACGAGAATATGGGATTTTCTGATTCTGGAATTGACTTGTCGGCTATTGCGGTAAAATCAATGGAGAAACCGCCGGTATCGTTTGTTACAGTACTTCCGCTGCTTATTTCTATCTGCCTGCTCCATCTTGCAGGCCGACGCCAGCACCACCACCAGTCGGGGAAGCGTGCTGTACGTACAACCCGGTATTTCACAATTGCACCATCTACTGGGGAGCCGGCATAGGCTTTGGCATGACCCGTAACGCGGATCTTTTCTTCAAGACGGTTTGTTCCCTTGAAGGGATCAATTCTAACTTCGAATCCTGGACGCTTGTATTCCTCCACCGAAAAACCGACATAGCCGTGATCATCGACAATACTCATCTGTCCGTTAAGTGTATTGACAGGGGCAACAAAGGATCCGTGTATGGAGCCGTACTTGTTGGTTGTCAGTTCAAGTCTTGAGACTTCTTCACCATGCACATTGTTGAGTCTGACAGAAGTGGTGTATCCAGCAGCAATCTCGCTTCTCTCACCATCGGTCCTGAGTACTATACCTTTGAAATAAATTTTCTGCCCGGGACGATAAATTTTCCGGTCAGTGAAAAAAAATGTACTCAGCCTTGTTTTAGGCTTTTGAGTTTGGAATTTGTACAGGGAGTACTGACGGTTTACATGCAGCCGATCATCACCTTTGATCAGTTCGATTGACGTTTCTGTGTACCGGAGAGCATCCTCAGGGGGGATAAAGACAAAACCATCCTTATCGGAGAGATATTTACCATGGAGTACCTTCTGGTAAGAACGTCGTTTTTCATCGTATTTAAGTTTCCAGGCTTTCACGGTTACACCCTGTATCGGATGGCCAGTTTGGCGGTCGAGGATGTGAAACTCCTGCCCGCCTCCTTCTTTCTGACGGTTTATGTGGCTCATGCGGGAGGTCTGGACCGATCCAAAAGCTACAGCCTGACCATTAATACTGAAATCGGGACTGGAAGAACAGAGAATCGCGTAATGTCCCAGAGTAAGCGGAGGTATCTGGACCTCTACTGAATGGCTCTGATAATCCGGGGGCAGGGGAAGATCTGTTTTCCATTCCATTATCGGCTTGATTGCAGCCAGTTTAGCCGTGATACTGTCATCATAAGCATGGCTTTTGATGCTCTGGTATTTGTCTATATCGATTTCCAAAATTCGCCAATAAACCTTCCCGACATTTCTGTAAGATAATAGTGCTTTAAATGGCTTGTCCGGCAGGTTAACAGATTCCACATTGAAACCGAGGCTTTTAGTTTTGATCTTTGATGCAAGTGCCTTGCACTGAACTGCACCATAGGAGTCCGGCCATCTTTTGATCGCTCTCTCACATTCCTCTAAAGCCTCTTTATTCATCCACCTGTATTGTTCATCCTCACCGGCAATGTAGCTGCTTCCCCATTGTTGTTTAAGGGATGCTATCTGATAGGTGACCTCAGCAGATGCAGGGCTGTTTGGAAACCTTTTTTCAAGTGATTGAAGAGCTGAAAGGTAGAGTGAGTCTTTGAAAGGAAGAACCGAATGCATATGGACAAAAGCGAGCCGCTTCAGATCAACATCCACAAGGGCTTCAGGAGATTTGTCCTGTATATGGAATGAGATAAGGTTCTGCAGGATAAGCATGGCATGGAACTTCAGGGAAGCTGTGTCCTCGGTTTTGATATCCAGTTTTGCATAGCGGTCGAATGGAAGAAAGTAATCCGGACTGTTGATAGTGAATTCAAAAGAGGGCTTTGTCAGTCCGTGGTCATCGGTAAAGAAGAAATCCAGTGCCCGGTGGGCGAGAAGATCATAGAGAGTAGGCCGTAGCTTTATATCAGGATAGCGGTCTTTAATTATCTCGTCGTAAATATCGATACGAGTTTTCCTGAGGCTTTCTTCATCTTTTAGTGAAAGGTAATATTCACTGGTCACTTTTTCCATGATTCTCCGTAAATCCCATGTCCGGATATCCTCAGATACGGGGCTGTCTGTCTGAGTGCGATCAAAGATGCGCCACCTGTTGTTCTGGTAATAATTCCAGTAGCACTCTGCCAGCATCGAATGCAGCACCGGTTTTACAGGGAAGCTCGATTCTTTAATTTCAGAATTCAACCGCGAGATGACCTTTATTAGAGCTTCCTCTTCTTTACTGGAAAGGAGCTGAAAACTGAAGATCAGTGATTTTATCACCTGATCGGCATTGCCTGCTTTTATAGCCCTTTTATGAATGCTTTCGACAGAATCGAGTGCGGCTTCCGTCAGTCCATCGTCTATGAGTGAATTGACACTCTGCCAGGTGTCTGTAAAAATATCTGCCTTATTGGCTGTTGGTTTTTCAACCGATATCAGGGGGAGGCTGATAAGGAGGACAAAGAGGATGCTGTTGATCAGATAGTGATATTTGGTCTGTTTCATGGTTTTATTCCGGTGAGGGGCGATGAGTTTAAGGCTGATAATTCACCTCTGGGGTGAAAGATTGACTTAACGCGTTAAATTACAAATTCACCTCTGAGGTGAATCATAAAAGAAAAATAACACAGGAAAGATGCTCTCTATCAGGAAAAACGCTATTGGTTGGAAAAGTGTTACAGAATGTTACTGGTGTGGTAAGTTATGAAGATCAATTCTGTAGAGTGGAATTTTCAGCAGCTTAAAAAGCTGCTGAAAATATTCCCGTTGGCCTGTTATCATCTGATCAAA
Source organism: Chitinispirillaceae bacterium (assembly GCA_035382965.1). Lineage (GTDB taxonomy): Bacteria > Fibrobacterota > Chitinivibrionia > Chitinivibrionales > Chitinispirillaceae > JAAYIG01. The sequence goes on from DAOTAZ010000108.1 coordinate 9,596, forward strand.
TAAAATGTGCAGCCAACACCGGCTTTATAGGTAGACATGTAGAAAGAAGGAGCAAGGTTAAATAACAATCCTAGCT
>DAOTAZ010000109.1:0-9665 GCA_035382965.1 Chitinispirillaceae bacterium
TATATGTCAAAGAACTCATCTAACTACACTGTTTGGGAAATCCGGATAGACCCTTATTTATTATTCCTGCAACTATCCAGTTTTCATGCTCCTTATGCACCCATCCTATTCTATCCACAATCACTTCGAATAATGAATCCCCGCTTCTTATGTTCCACAGCCCGAAATAAAAGACACCATCAGCAAAATCCGCCGTGTCTTTCATATAATAGACACCAATCAGATCCCCGAAAGCAGCGCAGATCTTCCTTCCCTTAATCTGGATCGGATATGATTCAACCGATCCGGTTTCTACATCTGTTACAATACAGGAATCCTTTTTAACACATAAACAGCTTTCTTATCCTGAGAGATTACACCTGAAGCGGTTGTTCTGGCAATAAGCGGACAAGTATCTGACAGACTGAAAATATCAAGGCTCCCGCTTGAACCAAATTGCTGAATCATCCTCCTGCCATCATGTGTAAAATGATACTCATAAAAGTACGATCCCACTCCCTCAGGCTGTGTGAGTCTCATCCTTTTCCTGAACTCTTCATCGTTTTCTCCATTCCAGAAAACCAGAGTATCAAACTTATAAAAACCTGTTCCGGAATTATATTCGGTATAGAAGTACTTGCCTGTAAAAAGCGGCTGACCACTTGATGAGAACCCGGAGTACAAAACAGTTGGACGATCCTGTCTGAAATATTTTACACTCTTTCTGTTTGTCGCGGTTTCAATTACAATAGGTTTACTTACTTTACTTCCTTCATGGCTGGAAGGAACAAAAACAGTATCGCCATCCGGTGAAAACCATGATGGATCGTTTCTGAATCCATTAGCCTGAGTACCTCCGAAAACGGGAGAACCGCCGCAGAAATGGGCCAGTTTCTCACCTGTCTCAGCATCAATTACACACACATTATCATCATCACCCTGGATTATTCTGCTCCGGTCCATAGAGTAGCCAAGAACTATATCGTGCTTCCAGGCCCAGCCTAAATTACATGAGAGATTCCTGGCGGTCGAGTCGATTCTTATCAGTTCACCAGATTTTACATCCATGATGGCAAAGTCTGAGAGAACAATGCCTTTTGAGAAAACCGGAACAAGAAATCTCTCTCCATCGGGAGAAAAAACAGCATACGAAAAACCCATTCCGGGAATATGGTATGTCATTATAACGCTGTCAGTAACAGCATCCCTGAGCTCCGCACTGGAATCAGCCTTATGAAGCAGCAGAACGGACTTATTGTCAGGTGAAAAAGCAGCGAATTCCACAGTATCCAGGTCCGCAAAACATCTCCGTTCTGTTCCGCTGTTAAGATCCCAGAGTCTGTAAACACTGTCACAGGAGACCATTCTTGTGTAATCATCCAAAAAAAACAGAGGACTTGCAGCAGCAGAACGTGGCAGAGGAAAAGCGGAAACATTTCCCTTATCTATATTGATTTTGTAAATAACTGAATCTGATCCTGATATCAGTTCCTGCTTTGACGGTGAATAAGATTTTGTGAAAAGAGTCAGTCTGCTAAACGGCAGTTTAATGGATTTTTTCAACTTTCCATCTCTTATATCATAAATACGTAAAACACTGTCGACACAGAAATCGGCTCTGAAGTTCCCGTCACGGCAATATGCAAAAGTAAAAACAACACTCTCCTGGTAATTTTTAAGTGGGACACTCAGCGAATCGGCATTTGTGGTCGCTATTACCGTTAGCAAAAGTGATACGACCACGAGATGTGCAGTTTTCATTTTTCCCTTCCCGGCGGATGAAAGCATCGAATTCAGGATCAGCCTGATTAACCAGATTATACTATATATTTAATTTGCAAAGAATACAAAAACAGTATGAGGTGTAATGCCTGACAGCATCACACCTCAGTTTTATCCAGAATGTGTTTTTTGATCAAATTATCAGAAAGATGATAATGCATGAAAACACTACAGGATGAATTTTCATGACAATTCCCGTCTCATCACCTGTTTTTCAGCATTAGCTTCCGGTATTAACACAAGTGTGGTGTTCTCTCTGTGCTTACCTCTTCTTTCTTCCCGTATTTTCATCGCATCGTACTCTCATTTGTCGTGATGTCGTACTGCCGTATTGTCGTTCACTCGTAACTTATGGCCGGATTGCCCGACAATGATACCGTTACTGAGTCTCATCCCATTTACTTTTCTTCCACTGATATCGTAAATCATGCCATCCTGAATGTTTCCGAATCCCGCTGATGAATTTGGAGATATCCGGAATTGCTTCGATTTAACACCGGTGATATCGGATGTATGAAGGATTATCTCCACAAAATCGGTATAAAGCCCATACACCGCATCATCCTCTGCTTCGATTTGAGCATAAACAGCTAATTCCTTTTCAAAAAAGTAGTACCCATCAGGGGAAAACCATCCCGGTGCAAATGTCGTATCAGCCAGCTCAAGCGTTATTGAATCGTCAACGTCACAGTATTTAAACACATGTCCGGCCTGACAAGCATTAAATCTCATTTTAATGCATCCTCCCCCATCACGAACAGCTTTACCGCTCCATTTGAATGTTGCACCTGTAATGGAATCATCTCCCAGAAGAGAGTATACAGGGGTCATATCGAATACATAGTATTGACAAACCGGGCCTTTATGATTACTCACAAGACACAGCCCGTCTTTCTCCTCAAGAAGAGATGATATAGAATCCTGTTTTGTGAATCCCGCACTGATTTTCATCAGGCTGTCAATTGCATAAACGCTCCTGTATTTGACCGCGGAGAGCATCGTGAGCGCTTCGGTATTGCTTCCTGATGCAAACCCGTGGGAGATACGGGGATCCTGCTCTTGTGAGTAATTGAGAACCATTTCACCCGAACAGATTGCAGATAAAAACAGTACTATTACAACAGATGAAGCCTTCATAGTCACCCCCTTGTTCAGTATTGTATCTGAATTAGCGAAGCTTCCTGTGGAATAATCCGTCCATAAGAATGATAAAATGAATTCCTGAAAATGTCATAGAATAAAGGGAAAAGTGTATTCAGTTGTATTCATCTGCTGTTTTCAATAGATATTTCAGCTCAGAAGAAGACCGGGTGCATACTCTGGTGTTGCAGTACTTTCGTAATGGCATAGCGTCATGATGTCACGACACCACGACGTCACGAGGGCACGAGGGCACGACGTCACGAGGACACGACAGAACGAGGGTACGCATAGTCCACCCTGTAGTTTTTTAATAATCCTTCCTATTTACAATTACAGGCACAAAGAACGGAATGGAAATCCCGCAGAGTCGTATCCTCGTACTGATACCTACACCAACCCCGATATGAAGAAAACAAACATCGGTGCCTCTAAGTAATATGCACAACCTATAGTTTAGTCAGCCGGCATTATAAACTGTTTATTATATTACCATATTTTCTATTGTTAACGAAAATATCAGGAAACTGACGATACCTTAAGGAGAGGACTGTGATGTCCTTATTTCACCTCAGGGGTGAATTTCTGACTCATTTTGGCCACATTTTAACACGCTAATTCACTCTTTCACCCCGGAGGTGAATCAACAACCCAGAATTAGCGTTTCCTGCCAGACGTCACGAGGGCACGATATCACGAGGGCACGAGGATACGATAGAACGAGGGTACGCATAGTCCACCCTGTAGCTTTTTAACAATCCTTCCTATTTACAATTACAAGCACAGAGAACGGAATGGAAATCCCGCAGGTATCCTCGTACTGATACCTACACCAACCCCGATATGAAGAAAACAAACATCGGTGCCTTACAGGGTGGACTGTGTGTGCCTTCGTCCTGTCGTGCCCTCAAGCCCTCGTGATGTCGTGTTGTCGTGATGTCATCTTGTCGTACCATCGTATCCACAACCGGAAATTACCCAAACTGTTTACCCTATTACCATGCATCTTATTGTTAATGGAAATTATCAAGAAACTGACGATAGCCTGAGGAAAGGGCTGGGAAGTTCTTATTTCACCTCCGGGGTGAATTTCTGACTAATTTTGGCCACATTTTAGCAGGCTATTTCACTATTTCACCCTCGAGGTGAATCAACAACCCAGGAATATCGTTTCCTGAAAAGGCTATTAGTTCTCGCCCTTTCAGGGCTTTACTGATGGAAGAAAAAACGAATACTGTATACCGGATTTCAATTCCATCCCTGTACTCGTAATCGTAAATAAATAAAATCATCAAAAAACAACGCAAAGAGGCATTAATGCCCTCTAGCCAGGCTAACCCCGGTGAACCGGGCTTGCAAGAAAATGAAATCTCCTTGTTTTCTATTTACCTCGATTCATCAGGGTCTACATGCATTGGAGTGCAGTCGTTTTATCGTGCTGTCATGCTGTCATGCTGTCGTGATGTCGTGATGTCGTCATACCATCCTCCCCAATTCGGGAAAAACCTTTCCCATTCCGCAAATCCAACCACCATCACACTGTAATTACAGCAGAATCAGCCAATTATAAATGTGCACGATTTTTGCATATCTTTCATCGGTACGTAAAACAACACAAAGATTTCTTCAACATGGAACTGAGGTGCTCCGCTGAATTACCTTAGTACCGTTTTTCAGCAGTGATACCTCCTGACAAAGAAAGGCTTACGCTATGACCCGATATGGCTTCTTCAAAGAAATGGCAATCCCCTTCGATACTGTACTTAAAAAACTCCCGATGGAGTTGAGACGGAAGGGTTTTGAGGTGCTCTCTGATGTGCGTGTAGATCGTGAACTGGAAAAATACCTGGGAGTGAATTTTCAGCGCTACGCAATTCTTGGAGTCTGCAATCTCGCCCTGGCTTTCAAAGCCCTCTCAAAACAGGAGGACTCCGGGCTTGTGATCCTCAACAATATCATTGTCTACGAAAAAGAAAATTCAACCGCTGTGGGATTGCTTAAACCCACTCATTACATGACTATGATTCAGAACGAGTCAATAATCAATGATGCGGCTACGATTGAAAGGAAACTCTACGAGGTGCTCGACTCTCTGAGCAGAAAGAAAACCGCGAAACAGAATTCCTTCTCTGCCCCGTTTCAGCGGGCTGTTGCCTGATCCACCGTTTACCTCAGATCAGAACAACTCTTTATATCCTCAAGCGCGGGAATCCCGATTCCTACGGGTACACATTCCTGCGCTCTTCTGTAATACCTTTGCCCTCTCTCCTCCGCTCCGCTGCAGAATTCAAGTTTTGAATACGCCAGAAGCACTCTGTAGCGGCTGTATCTCTCTGGTACCTTGTCAAGAAGAACAAGAGAACTGTCAAACAGCTCCCGTCCGCGCTGAAAATCCCCGCTTGACAATGCCAGTGATCCCCTGTAATAACAGTTAAGCGCAAGTCCCCCGAAATCTTTCTCTTTACGCTGTTTCAGTGCTGCTTCCCTGAACTCTCTCTCTGCCTCGGAAACTTTCCCCTCCGCCATCAGCACCCTACCCTGCACCATGCTCCACAATATATGATCCCTCTCCGGATAACTCATCCTGCTTATCATTCTTGCGCTGTCAATTTCACCACGGCTGATATATGTCAGACAGATAAATGCGGCGGCTGATGACGCGGTGAGGCTGTCTCCAAGAAACATGAACTCATCGTGACTGAGAATAAAGTATTGATTAGCGCTGTCATAATCCCCCTCTTCAAAAAGAACACGTCCGATATTGAAGAGGTATCTTGCTCTCTGGTGAGGCATGTCGCTTCTGCCGGCACTGATCAGTGCCCTGCGGTAAAGCTTTTTCGCTTCCGCGAAATTACCGTCCCTGAAACAGTTATAAGCGCTCTTGCCATAAGCGGCAGCGGTGCGGTCATAGTTTGATACTTTACGCCCGCCACAGGAGAAAACCAGCATAAAACACAGAGAAATGACACTTAGTTTACGTTTCATCAGGGATTCTTATCCAGCAATGGGTCATCACCTTTTTCCGAGAGCCTTCTGAAAATCCAACTGTTCTGCACAGCCTTCATCATATTCTCAGCCTCGGAGAGATCATCTCTTACCTGCACCATGGTTTCAGGAAGCTGTCCGGAAATCGATTTCACATCCCGCAGCACAGAATCGGCCTTCTCCAGAGCAATCATGGTCTTCTGTACCAGCAAAGTAAGTGAGTCCATGAAACTGCCGCCCTGCCCCGCGAGCCCGTTAAGATTGTTTATAAGTACATCCGCACTTGAGATTGTTTTCCCGGATTTACCAGCCAGGGAATTTGCTCTCCTCCCAAGCTCCTGAAGCTGGTTGATGAGAGTGTCTTCGGTTATGAGCCGTCCGATTGTTCCTTTTCCCGACAGAACAGTGTGAAGTGTATGTTCGACTGTACTTATCATTCCGACAATCTGCTCCACTGCCTTGTCAATCTGAATGGGATACTCCGACAAAAGAGTATCCCCGTCATCAACCGTCTGACTCTGCCCGGCTCCTCCGGTCAGCTCTATGCACCAGTCCCCGACAATAAAGCTTTTCTGCTTGAGCTGAGCCTTCGTATCTTTGCGGATAAGAGGCTGGTACTGCCTCCCGACTTTCATTGTCACTACCACTATTCCCTCTTTGACAAGAGATATCTCTCCCACATGCCCAATATGCATCCCGGACATTGTGACCTGGTTTCCCTTGGTGAGACCATAGCTGTTCTGATAAACCGCATGAAGATAACACCATCCCTGCATGAATTCTGCTTTGAAAAGAGAATAGACAAGAAGAAAAGGGAGAATCAATGCCGGAATAATCACAAAGAGACCGACAAAAAAAGTCCTGTTGCGTCTTACAAACGTTGTTACCTGGCTGTTATTCATCTTATCTCAACACCTGCGCGCTCTTGATGTACTCTCCACCGGTGTTTTCCTGCTCTGAACTGTCGACAAGCCTTCCTTTATCAAGTACTTTCTTTACAGGCAAAAAACCCTCCCATAGATCTGTTTCATGGCTGACCATGATTACGCTCATTTTTCTGCGGTTCTGATGTTCATAGATGACATTCATTATTTTCCGGGCAGTAAATGGATCCACTCCGCTCAGCGGTTCATCGAGCAGCAGCATATCCGGTTCGCTGATAAGCGCCCTGGCGACAGCGACAGTTTTAAGCTGCCCTGCTGAAAGCAGCTCAGGAAAGAATCCATCTATATTCTCCAGACAAAATTCATCCATGATCTTTCTCACCCGCTTTTCTATCTCCTTATCGGCGATCCCGGAACGGACTCTCAGTGGTAAAGCGATATTCTCGAAAACCGAGTGGTTGGAGATAAGAGCGTGTATCTGAAAAACATACCCTGTTGACTGACGTTTTTCCAGAAGCACCTTTCTGGAAAAGGAGCTGATATCCTGACCGTCCCATAAGACTCTGCCCGATGACGGGTGTTTGAGGCCAACGCATATTTCAAGAAGCGTACTCTTTCCCTCTCCACTTCTTCCGCTTATTACAAGTATCTCCCCCCTCTTTACAGAAAAAGAGATCTCCCTCAGAAGGGAAACTTTACCCTGCTTAAAGCAGACTTTTTCCAGTTTGATCTCACCCGGCATAAAAGCTCAAAGTCACAAGAATGCTTACAACCACAGTAAAAGCCATCGATCCCACAACAGCATTGATTGCCGCCTGAGGTACACCCCTGATATTCCTGACCGCCAGCCCGTAATGGCAACTGATCACTGCCACCACCATCCCGAAAAACACACCTTTGGAGACTGAGATAAGAATATCCTTCCAGGTCAATGCCTGTATCACTTTTTCCAGAAAAATCCTGAAGGGCATTACAACTGTCAGTTTTGCAAATGCCAATCCGCCGATAATAGCCACGATGTCAAAATAGACATTAAGGCAGACAAGCGAAAGAGTCATCCCTGCCAGAGCCGGAACCACAAGAAAACGCACCGGATCAACCCCCATCACCTCCAGAGCCGCAACCTCCTTGTTTACCTGCATCGTACCGATATGGGCTGCCAAAGCCGCCCCCGACCTTCCTATTATAACAAGTGCGGTAAAAAAAGGCCCAAGTTCCCGTACTACAGACACTATCAGGATATTCCCGAAATACTCAGTCACACCGAACCGGGGCATATTGGTCATGGCCTGGATAACTATCACAACTCCGCACAGAAAAGCTATTATCCCCACCAGCCACAGCGCCTCTACGCCTGTGTAAAGAATTTGTCTTGACAATTGTGCTCTTATGGAGGTGAAAGCGGTCTTGCTTGGAGTACAACACGCCGCCAGAGACCGGAATAACAGTTTGATACTGGCCACCGGCTCATTTATCCAGAAGACGACATTCTCACCTGTCATCTGGACCGCGCGAAAAACTTTGCGGTTCAATTATCCTCTCCTGTTATACCCCGATACCACTTTTCGAACCTCTCCCAGAAAAGAGCTCTGGAACTGTGTTCCTTTACACTGTAGATGACGGGCTCCATCGTAAGATTAAACACACTCATGGCTTTTTTCTGCTGTACTATCCTGTCTGCTTTTCCAATCTTATCAGCCTTTGTAAGCACCGGGAAAACCGGCTTTCCCAGCCTGACAAGCCATTGACACGCCTCCAGATCGTTTTTTACCCCTATATGACGGATATCGATAAGCCAGATTATTCCTGTCAGGTTGGATCTCTTTTCACAATATGATGAGATAAGTCTGGACCATCGCTGTTTCTCACTCCCGGAGACCTTTGCGTAGCCGTATCCCGGAAGATCAACCCAGAACATGTCTTTTTCCACCCTGTAGAAATTGGCCAGCGATGTCTTCCCGGGGGTTCCTGAGGTGCGGGCGAGGGATTTGTTTTCAAATACATGGTTAATAAACGATGATTTCCCTACATTGGATCTGCCTAGAATTGCAAACTCCAGACCTGACAGTGCTGGAAGATCACGATAGTCGGCAGCAGAGCAGATAAATTCAGCCTTTTTCTTCTTCTCCTTTTCCATAACCCTTATAGTATATATTGCTTCTTATAAAAAAGGAATTGTATTGAGAGTTAATTAGAGGGGAAGGTCTCCCCCTGTCTCCAGCCCGACCTGAGGGATTCCCATTTCGTTTCTTTGTGCTTGTAATCGTAAGAAAAAAAGTACCCGTCAAAAGACTACAGATGGGCTGTGCGTATTCGTGTCCTCATGACATCGTGATGTCGTGATGTCGTGTTTACTGGCAGGAAACGATATTCCTGGGTTGTTGTTTCACCTCAGAGGTGAAATAGTGAATCAGGCTGTTAAAATGTGGCCTGAATAAGTCATAAATTCACCCCGGAGGTGAAATACGGACGTTACAACCCTCTCATCAGGCCCCCTCAGTTTCCTGATATATCCCGTACTGTCATAATTGGGCATCAATGTTTATTCCTCAAATCGGGGTCGGAATCGGCATCGGCATCGGAATCGGAATCGAATGTTTTTCATTCTTTTCTTCCCGGAAGAATGTGCGAAAGGGTCATCACCTTTTCTTTGTGATTTTCAGCCTTCTCATCGCAGACTCGCCAAAATGACAAAGGAGATAGTTACCCCTTCCCCTTCTTTTCGTACCCCTACCCTCCTATTATCGTAATGTCGAGATGTCAGGATGCCGTGCTGCCGTGTGGTCGTGTGGTCGTGCCGTCGTGCTGTCGTGTTGTCAGGATGTCGTTCTGTCGTTCTGTCGTTCTCTCGTTCTCTCGTACCCTCGTATTGTCATGTCCTCGTGTTGCCGTACC
>DAOTAZ010000110.1:0-9657 GCA_035382965.1 Chitinispirillaceae bacterium
AAAGTCGAATTGATAGACTTCACCATCCACCAGACCCAGAAGCGGTCCGATGCTGTCCATGTCTACAGTCCCGGCCTGGGCAGTGTGTATGCCGCCGAGATCAAGTACCAGGTGATTGTCGACAAACGCCCATACATCATCATCTCCCAGGAATTCAAACCTTAATCCCTGTCTGTATGTAAAGTAGGAATGGAGTTCCATCGTAAAGGAATAATTGTGGTTGTAACCTTCAGGCTCATTACCAAACCCTTTTCCATCGATCCAGAAAAATTCCTCAGTACCGTTTCTGCCGCTTCTTTCGAAAAGATAGACACCATCTCCGATGTGGAGGAATGGGAGAGAGTCTTCTATGGTGATATTTTTAAAAGCTGTATCGTAGGATGCATTGATGGTACGGTCAAGCCTGCCGTTGCTTTGATAAACCGGAACCTTGAAATCACCCGGTTCCCAGGGTCTGAACCATTTGTCTATGTTCTGGCTGAAGAAAGGATTGGAGCCGCGCAGAGGTTTGCGGTCCGGACTCAGAGTATCTCTCACCATGCCTTTGTAAACTCCGGCTCTGTGGTCGGGGTTAAACTCGGGATTGCTGCCATCAGCATGGAAATCGTAGAATGTCACCTTTGCCCACATTGTGTCTGCGGGTCCTGATTGAGCATATGCCGCTGATAACAGCCAGAGACAGACAGATCCCGAAATCATAAGGTGAGTACAGATATTCATAATTCCTCCTCTGCAATCCGGAAAAGCAGACGGCTTATTTTTTAACAATCACAAGTACCCTTCGGTTTATCCGTTTGTTTTCCCTTGAATCATTTGGAACAAGCGGACGGGACTCACCATAGCCGATAGCTGTGAAAAGCTCTTCCGGAAGATTCTCTGTCTTGACGAAATAGTCTTTTACGGCCTGGCAGCGTGCCTGTGACAGAGCCGTATTATCCTGAAATTTCTCTCTGAGTTTCCCAATGATAGGATCATTATCTGTGTGTCCTTCGATGAGCACGGGGTGATTGGGGTAGGTTTTCAGGAATGCCACAATCTCCTTGAGCACCGGGATGGCATCAGGGGGAAGATCGGCGCTTCCTGAGGCAAAGTTAACAGCGATCTGGGTAGCCGTGATGCGGATATACTCTTTTTCCTCCTCTACCTTGAGCCCTCTGATCTCTTTTAACTTTGATAGCAGGTCTGTTTGGCTTGTATCTGTGATCTGCTTTTTCCACATCTCTTTCCGGTTTTTTCCGAAACTCCACAAGAGATAAATGGTATGTGAGGAAGCCAGGGAACCTTCGGTCTTGATATTGTACTGATAAAAGGAGGTGATCGTTCCCAGGTTTTTCTTAAGAGGAACCCTGATTCCTCCGGCAAGACCCCAGTACTCAAATCCCCTTTCGCCAAAACCAAGCTGTCCAAAAATGGCAAAGGTATTCAAAATCCAATATCCGGCCCGAGTTGAGAGACCCCATTCAAGATCTTTAGCTGCAGATCTGAGGTCTCCGTCGGCTTTGAAATCCTCTACACGTGCCCAGAAATCTCTCAAATCAAGATCAAGCCCGGCTTCCAGGGACTTGTTCAAAAAACAGCCTGCCCAGGAAGCCTTGATATCCCGGGAATAAGAACCGTCATCACTGCCAACAGAGGGTGAAATCAGGTTGACAGTAGATATTCCGAGAAGATGACTCCGGGAGCTGTCGGATGAAACAAGTTTCCAGGAAAATCCAAAATCAAGACCGACTCCGGTTTGGGGCTCCCCGAAATTTGTCTGGTGCGCGAGAGCGAAATTTACCCCGGCACTGAGATTTTTCCAGGGTATAAAAGCATAGCTGAGCATGCCGTAAAAATTTTTGTTGCTGATCTCGCTTTCACCTGTAACAAGACGGTTTGATGTTTCATCAAAACGGGCACTCTGCACCTTTCCATCGTACTCCCCGATAAGAGAGACTCCTGCGGCGTGATTCAGAAGTACAGGTACTGTCAGGCCCATTTCGCCAAGGGTAAAAGCCCCCTGAAGGACAGGAGAGACTGCGGCTCTGAATGTAAGATTGCTGGTTTCAGTAAGAAAAGCCGGGTTTGATAAAGGAGAATGATACCACATCAGATCACGCCATCTGCTGCTTAATAGAAATTCTCCGGGGAGCCCGTCACAGAGTATTCCGGCAGGAAATAAAAGAACAAACAAAAGGAAACTGATTATCAGACTGCTTTTTTTTCTTTGCACAGCACTCATAGGTTACCTTTTCCCGAGCTGAGATAGTGCTTTCAGGTCAGGTTTCAGTTAACTATGGAGAAAAAACCTGTTCACTATTAAATTGTATAACTGTAGCAATAAATATTTCAAAAAGTACTTTTGTTTTGTGATACGGCTGTGGTCATGTCTCTTTGTCCATTTATCAATTTAAGCCGGCAATAAATGCAGAGAAAACCCGAATTATCCGGTAATAGCTTCCAAGGGGGGAATTATGCTTAGATATCTTAGTAAATTAGCCGTTCCAGTCAGTGTAATGCTGCTTTTACTGATGGTTATATCTGTGCTTTATTCCAGCATCGTTTAGTTTGTAACCTGTCTTTGGTTTCTGCGTAGATAATCCGGTTAAGATTCGTGAAAGGGTATCCAGTCGTTTGCAACCGAGGAGAAATCATCTCTTATTGAAGAAGATTTCTCCTCAAAGGCTTCCTCTGGTTACCATTGAGTAATATTGGTTAGGTGATTATTTTTCAGCGATAACCAGCATCTCGAAATCATCCGTTGCCAGAGTATCTTTTCTGGAGAAAACACTCCTGTTTCGCCCTGTATATCCCGATAACATGAAAATCCAATGTTTTTAAGAGCCAGGTAATTTCCAAAGGTATATAGTACCTTTCATTGCAGGTCAATTCCTTTTAATACCGGAATCATCCATAAAAGTCGTGACATTGTAATCCTTAATGTCATCAGGATCAAGAAAATCATATAGGGATAATCAGAGTGAAAGAGCAACGAGACCCGGCACTGATTCCTGGTTCGATATGAAAGTATGTTGATAGGGAGTATCTCACCTTTGTTATAATTAATTATGATAGGCGGAAACTACTGATTTGCTATTGCTATAAGTTCCGTATCTGAAATATCTATGCTCTGCGGGGATGAACCAGGTAAAAAAAACTGAAATTTGTTCCACTGGTAAATATATTTGAACTATAGGATTCCCATGATCAACGAACAAAAAAACTATACTCAATTTAACCGGTTCGAAACGGTATAACATTATGAAAAAGAATCTGTTATCCCGGATCCATTGCGTCAGAATCACTCTAACCGCTTTAGTTCTGGTGATTCCGTTTTCCAATCTGAAGAGCGCAGAGGTGTGTGATTGGATGATTAATACCTGTCCGGAGAATCTCGATGGGCAGGTTATCACTGTGCCCAGGAGTGTTGTCGCACTCTCATCGAACATTTCTACCTGTGATGTTGCCAATATATTTGAGGGTTACGTAGTCATCAGCGGTACACCTGCGATTATGTTTGTAGTGGACAACTCCCTGAGTATGACACAGGGTACAGGAACCAGCAGAAACGGCAATGACAGGGAGGGAACCAGGTATACTGTTACAAGAAATCTGCTTGATTCTATCTATGCTGTTCAGCCGGAGGCCAGGATCGGACTGGTAGTTTTCAGAGAAATACTCTATTTTGACCAGCGTACGCATGATATTCTGGTTCCCTTGACCGGGGTTACTGTTACCAATAAAACTCATGAAAATCAGGCTTACCTTCCTCCATTGCAGCTCAATGGCAGCTATACGCTGAATGGAACAACAATGACCGGAATAGAAATAATCAGGTTTTTCTTGCAGACAAGGGAAAGCAGAGATGGTGCAGTTGAGCTGGTTTATAATCCTCAGTTCTCTACAACCGGTTATACCAATATAAACAACGCTTTTGATGCTGCTCTTCAGGGGCTTTCACAAGTTCCGGTTGCAGATATACCTCTGGAGCAGAGATTTATTGTATTCCTATCCGACGGAGAACCACAGAATCAGGGCAGTCTGAACCCAACTTACCATGGCGGGAAAGATCCATATAGTTTTATGGCCGGAACAAACACTCCTACCACTTTTACTGTGTTTCTCAATGATGGCGGGGCAGCACCGGACAGTATGGAAAAGATGACGGAAAATATTCGTAATAACGGTTATTCCTCATCAAACCCCAAAAGTGCTATCTGGACACTGAGGACAAGTTATGAGGATTTGATGTCGCTGTTTATGAATAACATTCTTCAACCTATTCTCAGCGTCCAATCCGGGTATCCAACATTTGTGGCAATAAATAATGTGACATCGACTGTACGTACCGATAGTTCCTTTGTTTTCAGCAATAGTTTTGCTCTAAATGAGGATTCAACAAGATTCACGATCAATGTTTCTTATCATTTAACAGATCAGGCCACAGGCCGTGTTTTCGACTCTACCACATATTCCACTTTTACTGTAATAAGAAGAAATGCCCAGTCGCCCACTGATGGGGAACTTCTATGCCGTAGCAGGGATATCAACCTTTATCACAATGGTTCACCTGTGACTGCGGTGACTGCTGCCATGGCCGATCTGCAGGTGGTTTTTTCTACTTCGGATCCTGCTTATAAGAGTGTAAGTGTTCAGGTCAGTAATATGACACAAACAGACCTGGTAAATCTTTCCCTTTCTCAGTCAGGATCGGGCTTTTCGGGTAATTTTACCAGGGAAATAGCCTCACCAGTCACTACAGATACAAAACTGCAGCATGGTACTCAGGACAGTATCATCATTATTTACCGGAATCCGGATATTCCTCTGGATACCATTCGTAAATCATATCCATTTTCCGGAAAGATTCTTTCCCTGAATTCGGCGATTTATTTCGACAGAGATGCTGATGGTTTTGTGGACAGTATTTTCACCGGTATCACAGGAGAGGTAACTCCATCTGATCTATCCTCTTTGCAGAGTTTAATTCATTTTCCATCGGCCCGCAGTTTCCAGATTCAGTCTGTCGCTATCACCGGTGGAGGCCTGGCCTGGATAGTCAAAGAAGGCAGCCCGGAGATGAAGACCTACACTGATCCCGGCGATGTAGTAAGCATGTCAGATGGAATACTTGCAAGTGGAAATCTGACTGCCGCAGGCTCGGTTCAGGTTCAGGACAGGGTAGCTCCGGTTCTTATCAGTGCCCAGTACATTATTTCTGTTAAGGGGGATTCGATAAGTGTTGTCTTTTCAGAACCGCCTGAGCCCTTTACATCGGTCAGACCGTTTCTTTTTTCCAGAGATGGAACAGTTTACCAGGTTACACTTGAGCAGAACGGAATTCTGTCGGGAAATCAATACACCGCCAGAATCAGCTCTGTTCAGTCCGGATTCAGTATAAAGGGAAATGATCTGGTCTGGATCAATCCACCCGCAATGATCAGTGATACCAAAGGCAATGCTCAGACAAATGAAAATAACCGCAAAGTGCCTGTTACAGTCAAGGAGATTCCTTACGAGATAATTACAAAAATCATAAACAACCCGTTCAGACCTGAAGATCAGATTCCTGAAGCAGTAAAGATAGCCTATAATAAAAGCGGCCTTACTCCACCCTCGAAGGGATTGACCATAGTGGTGGAGCCAACCGGTGAGGTATTGCGGAACATAAATCTAAGCGGTACAGTTTCGATTTACGATGTAGTGAAGAATACCATAATCAAGGATAAACCCGGAGTTTACGATCTGGAAAAACAGAAGTTTTACTTTGCCTGGGATGGACTTAACAGCAATGGCCGGAAAGTCGCAACAGGCACTTATATAGCAGTTGTGGATGTGTTTGATAACCAGAAAAATATCAAAGATACAAGGGTCTTGTATTTAGGAGTAAGAAGGTAAAGAGAGGAAATCTATCTCCGATATCGAAGGCAATACACCTGTAGAACCGGAAAAAATAATGAAAAAAAGCCAACTATTATTGATAGTGACTGCACTGGTTTGTCTTACCGGAGTTTCGTTTGTCCAGGCTGACGGCCTGCCCGGGGAATACATACTGTCGGACCAGTGGAGGACTTTTTCCAAATATCACTCTCCATTGTCTAACCCGGCTTTTATGATGGAGAGGCTGTATTCATCCATTCGCGGTGTGGTATCACTTTCAACTGACAATGCATCCAAGCTCTGGGAGGCCGGGGTTGTGATGCCTTTGGGCTTTTACAACACAGTCGGATTCACAGTTGTAGGAGAAAACGGCCGTACAATACAGAACTGGTCATTTGATGATACACTGGGTTCTGCGCGTAACAACAATTACCTCTTTACACTTTCCTATGCGGCAAATCCGATCGGGCGCCTGAATGTAGGTGTCAATATTAATGTCGCCTATTGCGGAAATTTCGGAGAATCCCCTTTCTACAAAATGGGAGCAGACCTGGGTTTAAGTTACCGGCTGCTGCTCCATCCGATTCTTGGTTTCCATCTTGTGGGCCTTAATATCCAGAATCCATTCTCGTTTCTGTCAACTGGTAATAATACCGCGTATACCTCAAATACGAGGGCTTACTATCACACTGCATTACTTGGGAACAAGATAGAACTGGATCTTCAGTGTGATGTAACAGACTTTCTGACAAAAGCCGAGGCTTTTGCGACCGGGAGTAAATTTGTAGAGTGGAACGTTTTTATGCAGGGTGGTGTATGGGTGCTGCCCTTCATAGCCCTGAGGGGCTTTACAAGTGTTGGACATACCAAAAAGGTTGAGTTGTGGGGTACGGCATTTGAGCTCAATGTTCCTCAGATCAACGGTGGAAGAGACTTTTCGGTTCTTTATCAGTTCAGAAATGAGCTCAGGACTGAACTTCAGGGTACACACTCCCTTTATTTCCGTGCCGATGTAGGCCCAAGCCGTGAGGAGGTTCACTCCAAGAGAATCGGGCGGACGATCAGCCTTAATGCCAGTGAGCTTTATAACCGTGCGATGAAGCACTACTATCAGGGGCAATACTGGGAGGCCTATCTTCTTTATATGCGTCTTCTTTCTGAATTTCCGGATTTTTACAAGAATGATCTGGTTACCTATTATGCCGGTTCGTCACTTGAAGAGATGGACATGAGAGAGGAATCGGTAAAGATGTACCAGACGGTAAAAACTGAGTATGCACTGAGCGCTGCGGTACCCATGAGTGATCTTGGAATGATGAGAGTGTTTTACCGTCAGGGCTCCTATGACCAGGTGGCAAACCAGTATGCTGAGCTTAACAAACCGGGTGCGCCCGATTCTCTTCTGGCACATGCCAATTATATCATGGGTGAAACTGAACTGGCTCGGGGAGAATACCGCAAAGCGCTTCAGTATTTTTCCATTATTCCTGAGAGTCATCCTGCGTATGTTTTTGCCCAGCATTCCTCTGCAACAGCACATGCACTTCTCAATTCAGGGATGCACATGGTTGCGGCATCACTTGAAAATTGCGTTAGTGCGGAAGTGAAGGATCCGGCGGGAAAAGAGATCGTAAACCGGTCACTTGTCATGCTTGGTTATATCTTTTATGAAGACAATGCTCTGTCAAAAGCTGTTTCAGCTTTGCGGATGGTTCCTTCTCAGAGTTACTACTATGAAGATGCGCTTTTGGGGCTTGGCTGGACCGCAATAAAAGCCCGCCAGTGGAAAGACTGCATAGATGCAGGACAGAAGCTGGCGCAGGTCAGCAGCAGATTTGTCATGCAGGGAGAGGGAGCTCTCCTTCAGGCTTACGGAAATATGTTACAGAAACAGTATGAGCAGGCCAGGGTACTTCTGGAGCCGATAATCGAGAGGATAAAGAAGCATCAGACCCTTTCCGATGATTCTCTGGCTGCGGAGAGGATGCGTTATGAAAGTGACCGGATTCAGTATGCATTCTTTGCTGAAAATGTGGCCAATGTCGCACGACGCGGGACTCAGGTAAAGCAGCATATCCTTGACAGTCTGCACACAGTGCAGATAAACAGCAAGGCAAAAATTGACAAATACCTGCTTTTCAGGGATGAAGCGAAGAGGACTGTGTTTTTTGAGCGTAACATAAATATGCTCAGGGAGGATCTGGAGTATACATTGGCAACTATCCAGAAAATTCTCAGCACTACAGATATCATGAAAGTACAGGAGAAGATGATTAACAAGGATAAGGCGATTTCAGATGAGATAGAAAAGCTTAAGGAAGAGATGGAAAAAATGAATAATTAGCCCTTTTTCATTACCCTCCTGAGGGGAGAATCCTGTTTTAGGAATTCTCCCCCTTTTTTTTTAGAAATTCCCGCTAAAACCGCATCCCGCTCCTTCAATCGGTTCACTTGCCGAATTGATAAAATTGAAAGTCCCGTTGGCTGTGTCTCCGTAAGCAACAATATTATAGCAGTTTTCGGCTGTGATTTTATTGAATTCATCTGAATAGAGGAAAAACAGATTGTATCTCCTGTTCTTCGAGAAGTTTGAGTTCCTTACAGTAATTGACTGCTTATTTCCACTTGCGAAAATATCATTATGAGAGTTTCTTGGAAAGTTACAAAAATCAATTTCAGTTGAAGTGAGGTCTCCTAATATATGGATGCAATGTTCAACACTGTCAAAAGTCAATTTTGAAAAAGAGATGCTTGTTGGAGTAGTTACAACTCCAGTACCTGAGCAGGAGAACAGGCAATTCTTTACAAATACTGATTTTGCACCCGAAAATACGAAAAATCCTGTATAGGCACCTGAAATATGGCAATATTCCATGGTATGATAATCGCCGGAAGCCCCGATTCCCCACCAGCTATCCGGTCTGGGAGAAGTACTGTCAGTGGTGAAAACAATGATGCTGTCGCTTTTCCCCTGGGCAAAAAAAGAGCCGTTGCAGTATATCTCAATGATACCTGCTTTAAATAAAGGTGAATCCCAATCAGGATTACCGGTAGCTATTTTAATAATTGAATTGGGAGCAACGGTCAATCGGGTATCCGGTGATATAATGATATCCCCCTTGAGAATACAGTTCCCCTGCCACAACTCATCTGCTACGAGTCTGTGCCCCGGAATCGTATCGTCGGTAATAACATTGGTCTGTACCTGTTTTAATTTGATATAAGCATTATGTGGAAAAGGGTAATCTATAGTGAGTGTATCTTTTCCTGTGCACCATCTGCCTTTTGAAGTATCAAAGACAGTAACTGTAATTTCCCAGGTTTCTCTCAGAGGTACGGAAATTGAACCAGTAACTGAATCTCCGTATAAAGAAAGAGGATGTATAATGATTTCCTTCTTCCCTGAAACAGTGGCTACCGCACTATCAGGGATAAATGGAAACACTCGACCGGTCGGTACAGATGTTTTTATTACAATAGTACCGAACTTTTCTTTGCTTGGATCAGAATCGACTGGATTGGAGCAGAACAAAAATGGGAAGAAAATGATGCTGATAGTGGCATGAAGCAGAAAAAATTTTGGATTCATAGCGGAATACCCTCCGGTTTTATATATTTATTTACGCTTTCAGTGTAGATAAATGGACATATCTGGTCCTGAAAAACGCTCTGTCATTTCAAACGGATTTAATCAAACTTCTCTTTGAGAAATGAGATTTCTCCCCGATGATCCGTAGAACTGACATGCTTACCTTGACTCATTCTCAATACTGATAATCCGGGCTGGATATAAATACA
>DAOTAZ010000111.1:0-2568 GCA_035382965.1 Chitinispirillaceae bacterium
AGAAATGGTGATAGTTGACAACTCCGGATGTGACGAGTGTGGGACTTGTGCCGGTGTCTGCCCTGCTGCGGCTATTTCCCTTGTGGAGAAGCCCTCAGTTGAGCATGACAAATGCATTCTCTGCGGCAATTGTGTGAAAGTGTGCCCGTTAGGTGCACTGAGAATGGAGACCGCAACAGAGTTATTACCTGTGCAGGAGATGAAAAATGACTGAAAAATTTGACATCGCAGTAATTGGCGCAGGTCCGGCCGGTTCGATGGCAGCATGGAGCGCTGCTCTCACAGGACGACGGGTATGTCTTCTGGAAAGAAAGGAGAATGCTGGTGTTCCGGTGAGATGTGGTGAGGGTATCGGGGCAAAAGGCCTTGCGGTCAGTGTTAAAGTCAAACCGGAATGGATAAAAAGTACTGTTACCAAATCGGTGATGGTATCACCCTCAGGGATAAGAGTGAAAATCGCCAATGTCGATGAGAGTTATATTCTTGACCGGGAGAGGATGGATGGAGATCTTGTAAAGGAGGCTGTTTCTGCCGGAGTTAAGTACTTTAACTCCTCCCCTGTTCTATCGATTTGCCACCGTGAGAATGGTTATGAGTGTTCAGGCCCGTCAGGGAGTGTTACAGCATCGATTGTCATCCTGGCAGATGGAGTGGAATCGAGACTGGCGAGGTTTGGAGGCTGGGATACATCACTGGCTCTTTCCGATGTTGAATGCTGTGCGTTTACCCGGGTATTTTCCCCACTGATTGAACAGGACACCTGTGTTTTTTACACCGGTTCATCAGTTGCTCCCGGAGGATACGCCTGGGTTTTTCCCAGGGGAGCAGGCGAAGCGAATGTCGGGCTTGGAGTTATAGGGTCGAGAAGTGAGGCAGGTCTTGCAGTAAAAAAACTTAAGGAATTTTTAGACAGGGAATTTCCCGGTACACGTTTTGGAGAGATTCACAGCGGAGGAGTACCTGTTAAAAAATGGGTGCGTCCGCTTGCTAAAGACGGGATCATGCTTGTGGGTGATGCGGCCAGGCAGGTCAATTGTATCAGCGGGGCAGGAATCGGCTATGCGCTTTTCGCGGGTAAACTATGCGGAAGAATAGCCGGAGAAGCAGTCAAAGGAGATATGATTGATTATGATCATCTGAAGGAATATGAGAAGATCTGGAAAAAAACGTATGGAAAGCAGCAGAATCGTTCTTTTGCTCTCAAGGAGTTTGTGATAAATCATGCTGACGACAGGTTTCTTGACAGAGTGGCAAATGCACTCTGCAGGGAAAACCCTGAAAAGATGAACTACATGAGGGTGTTTGCAAGAGCCTTTGCACATAATCCGATCCTGCTTTTCAAAGCCTTCAAACTTTTCGGGTAAGCGCTTTTTACACTTTTAAAAAATCCCGGTACAATCTCTCCTTTCTCCAGGAGTATCTCCGGGATTTTTTTTCTGCTTTTTGTGTCCTGAACGATATTAGACCGGTGTTCTGACATAGGAACCGGAGTCTAAAACTTTGCATGATACAGTGCGGACACACTTTTCAATAGCAATGCTGATTTTGACTCCGTCCGTTCCAGTTAAGGATTTGTGTATAGATAATCACATACAGAGATTAACCAGACAGTTCGAATTGAATCTATATTAATAGTTAAATGTGAATTGATCAAACCGAATTGTTGCTCCGTTTGAGAAGGGATACCCGGCAGGAGAGAACTGGAATAAAAATTCATCATTATATGCCGCGAAAACTCTTTATCTGCTCAGTCGCAGTATTCATTATTAACCTCTGCCCTCATTTCTCGAGTGCTGATTCCTTTATTGGAATAAATCCTTTTTTTGTAGATGTATCTGATAGTACAGCATATACAGATCTGCACAAAGCCTTATTTAAGCGATTACAGTACGAACTGCTCCCCCATGGTATAAAACCCGCTCTCATGGATGAGTTAAAAGGACAGGAGTATGTAGCGATTGTGGGGGGAAGAATCGAAGAGATATCAGGGACCCCTGTGATCAATTTTCATTTATCCAGCACTGCGGACTCAGAAGATGAAATCAAGCGCATCCCTTTGACAAACCACTCTCTCGATGAAGTGCTGGATCTTCTTGCTTTGAAAACCCGTTATTTCCTTGAACAGAATATTTCCGGAAAGGTACGGATTAGCTCTGTGCCCCTTGAATGTGACATACTTCTTAATGGTATTAAAATTGGAAGGACTCCCGCGGAACTGGTTCTGGAGAAAGGTGTTTATAATGTGCGTCTGGAGAGAGAACACCTTTATACTTTCACAGATACCCTTATTGTTGCAGCCGGTAAAGAGACTTCTCTTCAGGCAGAGATGAGTTTTAAGGGCTACAGAGTAAGACCCTGGGTAATCAGTTCATCTTTACTTACACTCTGCACTGCTGCTTCATGGATAATCGAGCATAATCTTCATCTTGACTATAAACGTCTTCCCAGAGGAACACCGCAGGAGAAATTCAACAGTAGCTATAACCAGTACAGAAACGCAAATTATCTTAGAATCAGCCTGCTCAATTCTGCGATTCTGGGCTGGACTGTATCAGGATTCCAGATTAC
>DAOTAZ010000111.1:2578-9564 GCA_035382965.1 Chitinispirillaceae bacterium
AAGAGAATTTTTGGCAGGCAAGTCCACACTGTCAATACTGAGAAAAAGTGACCGGGAAAAGGAATTCGGGAGAGAAATGTTGATTATGGAAAGTGTACGGAATAAGTTCTTTACTTCTGTATTCCGTTTGCTTTGGTAAAATAAACTGAACAGAGTTGAATATTTTGAACATTCAATCATCTGAGAGCAAACAAATATCAGTGGAACGTGACAGGCAGCTTGTAGAACAGGCGCTGGGGGGTGACCAGCATTCTTTTTCACAACTGTTCTTCAATCACAAGGAAATGGTGCACAGAGTGATCTACCGTTTCCTGGGAGCCTGTGAGGAGGCTGATGATGCTGTTCAGCAGACCTTTGTGGAGCTTTTCAAGTCTTTATCCAACTATGAGGGGAAATCCAAGTTCACTACCTGGCTTTACCGAATTGCTATCAATGTTTCAATCCAGTTTCTACGAAAAAGGCATTCAGGAATCAAAGCTGACAGGCTTGATCCCGATTTTCTTCCCGACTCCGGAAACAATGAACTTGTGGAGAAAGAAGAACTTCGTAAACAGATCTCTATCGCTTTGAGTTCTATGGAGATACGCAAACGCGTTGTAGTGATTCTTCATGACATTGAAGGCAGAACGATGGAAGAAATTTCAGAAATAATCAAAGTACCCCTGGGAACTGTAAAAAGCAGGTTGTTTCACGGCAGGGATGAATTGCGGAAAAAACTGAAAAAGGTAATGAATCAGGTATGAAGTGTTCTGAGGCAATGAGACATTTGCATGCTTATGCCATGCGCTCCGGCGGGAATCCCGATGATCCTGTTTACAGGCATTTTCAGGAATGCTCATCCTGCGGCTCAGAACTGGCACTTCAAAGGGAAATTCTCGATGCCATGAAAGACATGCCTGTTCCTGTGAAGTCCGATGCCCAGTGGCAGGAATTAAACAGGGTTATACTGTCAAAGTTGCCACCAGCTTCGAAAACAGTCAGGTTCCCCACTTTGAGGCCAGCTATTAAATGGGCTGTTGCTGCTCTGTTTGTTCTTTCTGTGATCTCTTTCAATCTGATAATTTCTTCACACAGGCAATCCCAGCCATCTGTTAGCGCGATTGAAAGTGAGGTATTTCCGAGAATCTCTCATATTGAGGGTAATGTATTCTCTGAGGATACATTAATGAGCGGAAAGGAAATTACAGTTGAGAAACACTCCCCCATCTTGTCCGGACACATGTTTCGCACAGGAGAAAATTCTGTGCTCAACATGCAGCTCGATAAAACCAGTTCTCTTCAGTTGAGCGGCAATTCCAGGCTTGAGATAGTGCAATGTGTAGAAAATTCTCAGATATTTAAGCTTGAGAACGGAAAAGTAAAAGCGGAAGTCGGTAAGAGAGAGGCTGGGAGAGTATTCAGAGTGGAGACGCCCAATGCTGCCTGCGAGGTTGTTGGTACCCGGTTCTGTGTAAGTGTCGAGAGATCCGGCGGGTCAGAAGCTATAAAAACGGTTCTCTCTGTTGAGGAAGGATTGGTCAGATTTAAAACCAGATCGGGCAAAGAGATGTTTGTTGAGGCTGGAAAATCCGCAGAAGTTATCGGTGAGCAATTTTCAGCACCTGAAAAGAAATGTGATACCCGGCAAATTAACAGAAAAAAGGACTCTTCTGAAAAAATTGATAAAGATAGTGCGGCAGAAGATCCAAGGCTTGCATCTGCTTTACGCCTGATTGAATCGGGAGAATTCGGACAGGCTCTCGATGAACTGCAGAGGATACTCTCCGATACATCGGTTCCATCAAAGGTAAGAGCCATTGCTCTGAAAAAAGCTGCGCTTTGCTTCAAGATCACCGGTAAGCCTGAGCGGTCTCTGGAGGTCCTCCGTACGATTGCCGAGGGGCCCTTCAGCAGGCATGAGAAGGAATCGGCACTGTTTGAATCTGCCAATCTGCTAAGCACATCATTCAGGAAATATGATGAAGCCATCAAAGGATTCAGGGCTTACATCAAAAGATATCCTGATGGTATATGGATTGAGGAGGCTTCATTTGCATTAGCCGAACTCCTTCATCTGCAGAAAGATTTTGAAAATGCTGCAGATGTCTACAAAAAACTGATATCCGATTATCCGGGCAGTTCACGTGTAAAGGATGCGCTTTACTCACTTGCAAGGATCTATTCGCGTGACATGAAAGATTGTGACAGGGCTCTTGGGTATTTCGGAAGAATCGAGAAAGATTTCCCGGAGAGTGATATCATCGAGGATGCTCTTTTCTGGAAAGGTGATTGTCTGTTCAATCAGGGACGTGCAAGTCAGGCTATTGCTCAGTACAACCGCTATCTTGAAAAGTATCCGGATGGTAAATGGGCCGCAGAGGCGAAAGCCCGGGTTTCCGTGTCTGAGGTCTCAGGAGTTCAATGATGCGTACCTGCAGGCTGTTTTTGATCCTCCTTCCAGTCTGGTTTCTCTTCTGTGCCCAGCGGGATAACCGGTTTGATCCCCGGAGTCCTCTGTATGTCAGTATCCCGCCGGAGATTCATCTCTCCCTCTCCTGTGATTCATCCAGAATAATCTCTGCTTCCAATGACAAAATATATGCCCGCTCTCCTTTTAAGCTTAATCTGGCAGTCTCATCGACCAGTGCAGAAAGCAAAGAAGATGATATCCCTGTCAGTTTCAGTCACTATCTTGATAATAATCTGGTGGAGCAGCGGTCGAATATCTCTGAACTGGCAATCGTGCTTATTGACAGCGGAGAACATGTGCTGAAATTCGGCGCTGCAGATCAGTATGGGGAATCATCATCAAAAACTTTATCAGTGAAAATTTTACCGTCTGTTCCACCGAGGATAAAATCGTTTACCTCAAACATAAACACGGTTAACACAGAGAGTCCTGCTGAGATTATCTTCACTGCCGAAGTTACAGACAGTCACGCAGTCATTGAAAAGCTTCTTTACAGTTTTTCACCGGTGAAAGTTGTCCAGCATGACATTTCGGGCAATCCCGGTAAAATCATACGTGATACACTTGTTTACCAGTTCTCCGGACATATGCAGGATACACAGAGTGTCACTCTTTATGCTGTTGATATTCTGGGTAGAAAAGATTCCTCATCGATTGATCTCGTTTTTAACCAGGCTTTTAATTTCTGCAAAAGTAAACCTCCTGTAATTTATCATGTCTGGGCTTCCGCCTGCACTGCAAAGGTTGCAGAGTTAGTTGACTTTGGAATCAATGCTGATGATCCGGATGGGAAAGTTACCGGATATTACTGGTGGTTTGGAGACTATTACTTTGCAGGTATCAAAGAACCCTCACACAGGTTCATGAATCCGGGGTCATATAATGTCAAAGTAAAAATCAGTGATGATTCAGGGTGTTTTGCTTACGACAGTATCCAACTGACAATAATTTCTGAGAAGAATTCCCCTCCTGAAATCAAATCCCTTGAAATACATCCGGATTCAGGAGCAGCTCCGCTGAGTGTGTTCTTTTATGCAATAGCTGTGGATTCTGACGGGACGATTGATAAGTATATATGGAAATTCGGGGATGATGGTTTTGACACCTGGACTGTGCAGCCTCAGTGCTATTACACCTATAAAAAACCGGGTATCTACGAAGCAATGCTGATTGTGCGTGATAACCGTTATGCTTTTGATACAATTACAGCCAGAGTGGTTGTAAGCGGCAATTTCTCCCAGGGACCTGAACTTCTGGCTTTTCCCAACCCCGCTTATGAGGGCCAGGAGGTTCATTTCTGGTTTAATTCCGGCAATCTCAATTTTGATTCCAAAGACATTAGATATTATTGGAATATAGCAGGAAAAACTATCGAGACTCCCCACCCGGATTTGCGATATACTTTTCACTCATCGGGAAATTACACGGTAAAGCTCAGCCTCAAAGGTGGTATAACACAGGAATTTGAGATGATGATAATGGTACTTAAAGAGTAGGCTTTTTAGATACTTCTCTTTCGTTTTTCTTAGTAGTACTCCTGATAATTTTCCTGTTCTATCCTTCAACCCTCTATCCTCACTTTAATGTCTCTGAAATCAGGTTAATTGTGTCACAAATGACCTTCGAGGTAAAATCATGACTTATGATGTTTCAGGAGTTTTTTGAACCTTTTCAGTATGCCCCTCCAACTAATTAGGAGGTATTATCTATTATAACTAACACCCTTACTTCTGTTCAGGGTCTCTCTCCCCGGAACAGGTACAGGAAAGGGTGAGTATGATTTACTCACCCTTCCTTTTTTTAGCTATCCTCCACTGTCCGCTTTTAATCCACCCCTATTGTTACATATTATTAGCCTTAAGGTGTTGCGATTGTATCAGGCATTCGTTATATACACTTGTGGTCTCTGTAATCTTTGGCACGGATTTCGAGACCAGGTTTTTTAGAGTATCCATGCCCTCTAAAAAGGAGAAGTAATGCGGAACAGGACCGCTATTGTAACCGGTGGAGCGCAGGGAATTGGGAGAGCAATCTCAAGAGTCCTGCTCGAAAACGATTATAATGTAGCGATTGCCGAAATAGATTCCGATGCCGGCCGGGAGGCAGAAGAGGAATTAAGAGATTTTGGCCCGGTGAAATTTATCCAGACTGATGTAAGCAGTGAGCCGGCAGTCATCTATCTCATTGAAGAGACAGTGAACTGGTCAGGTGACATAAGCGTACTTGTAAATAATGCCGGAGTTTTCCTGCAGAAAAAGCTGGTTGATCTTTCCTCTCAGGATTGGGACTATATCATTGGAGTCAATTTAAAGGGCCCTTTCCTCTGTTCCAAGTACGCATCCCCGCATCTCTCTTTAAATCACGGTTCGATAATAAATATCTCCTCTACCAGGGCGATGATGTCGGAGCCGGATACCGAGGCATACTCTGCGAGTAAAGGAGGGCTTGTTTCCCTGACACACGCTTTGGCTTTAAGCCTTGCACCTGATGTGCGGGTGAACTGTATCTCGCCTGGATGGATTGAAACGAGGGATTGGAAAAAGTGGTCAAACCGCATGCTTCCCTTGCATACAGAACAGGAAAAGGCTCAGCATCCTGTGGGAAGAGTCGGAAATCCCCTGGATATCGCAAATATGGTCAATTTTCTGATCGATCCCGATAATTCTTTTATTACAGGCCAGAATTTTGTAGTCGATGGCGGGATGACAAAAAAGATGATTTATATATAAGGGAAAACTCGTTTTTTGAATTATTCACTTCTCCCCCGGAAACCCAGTATTTACATACAGAGGTGTCAATATAATCTATCTTGACATATCACTTTGTATCATACCAGATAACAATAACTTAATCCCTGGTTACATCTTTTGGCTATCCAGCTTTTCTTTTCATCAATCTGTCACTGAAAATTCATTTATTCTTATGTATACCTTACTATTTTTATGAATTTACAAATATGTGAAATACCAGTTCCTGCACATCACAGCCGAGGCTGACATCGGACTCTGATAAAAAATATTTCCGATGGGTTTGTCCAAATCAGCGGCATCCCGGAAACGCAACACTCTCACACCTTGTTGCTGCAAGTAACGGACTCTATTTCGCCGGATTATGGAATCAACGCTGGTATTGCTCACAGCCTTTTTGTAATCTAAATTTAACTACGGTAGTCTCAAAACAACATCGTGTTAACCTTGAATCCGGAATGCAGGTCAGAAATGATAAGCAGGTTCAACTCTCGAAAGGCTTTTTCTTGTATCTCTTCGATAAATTTTTGTTTATTGTTGTTTTTTCCGCTCATCGTAGACGCTCAGACTTCTACAGAGGATCTTCTGGGAAGTGCAGAACTTTTTACCAAAGAGGGTGTAGTTTACGGGCGCTATGAAGTACGTATGAGGATGGTGGGTGCAGATGGAGTAATAAGCTCATTTTTCCTCTGGAAACAGGAATCCGGTGCTGATGATGGAATATGGAATGAAATTGATATCGAGGTGCTTGGATGCACCCGTAATGGTTTTCAAAGCGCAATTCATTACGGGAAAGGCGGATGGTCCAATATGGAACATCGTGAAGTTTTTCATCATTTTAACAGAGATCTTACCTCAGGATACAACACCTATGCTATAGAATGGACCCCGGATTATATCTTGTGGAAACTTAATGACAGTTTGGTAAGAAAAGACACCAGCGATATAGTCAAGAATTTCCGTAATGTTCCGATGCAGTTGCGTTTTAATATCTGGCCTTCTCTTAATCCCTCCTGGGCCGGACAGTTTAACCCCGAAACACTGCCGAAACACATGTATATAAACTGGATAAAATATTATAAGTATACACTAGGCAAGGGCTTTGACCCATCTCCTGCATGGGTGGATAATTTTGACTCTGATACGCTTAACCCTCGATGGAGTACAGGATTCTGGGAGAGTCCGGACAAAGCCAGCACTCACATAGATAAAAATGTCAATGTCAGAAACGGTGCTGCGATTCTTACTCTTTCGAAGTATTCAAAACCCGGATATAACGGAATTATCCCCCAGGACAGCCAGGGTGGAACTACGTTTCCTAAAGGGTTTAGAAGATGAGAATGCTTACAGAATACCCTGAAAGGTTATCTGGTCAATCCCGGTTGGAAGGAAGCTTTACCACAACGGAACTGACTGTTTCATTAATACTCCTGTAAATCCGCCCATTCAGCGAAAAAACTGCTCCATTTTTTAATGGAGATTTTTTGCAGAGATGCAGTATTTCAGTCCCGGTTTTCTGTAAAGCAATGCCTGCAGTTTTCATTTTCAGAGGATTCTGTACAGGAGAACCCCATAAACTGAACATTTCTCCATTGAATGACAGAAGTTTCGTTTTTAAAACGCAGTTCCCTGTAGATCTGAGAGAATCGTAAACCAGTCCGATATTCTGAGCAAATCTCTTTGCCCCCGCATCCAGCAGGTAAAGAGAATCATTTCCGGTCCATACTCTCTTCAAGTCCGCAGAGTTTACCGAATGTGTTCTGTAAAGTGGATTAATTGCTGCAACAGGT
>DAOTAZ010000112.1:0-9484 GCA_035382965.1 Chitinispirillaceae bacterium
GATAAAACGGTCAGATAACTTGAGAATTACCGGTCAGATAACTGATAACAGGCATTAACAGCACGTGTCCCATCCTAAAATAAATTATCCAATAGCTTGAAAATGTGTCCTAAAGTCATCTCCGGGGTGAATAAATGAACTGCAGAAATAGTCCTTAATTCATCTCTGAGAAAAAAATTGACAAATCCCCTTTGTAGTGTTATATTAAAAGATGACAAAATTGATCAACAAGGTAAATTATGCTCGCTCTATCAACTAAGTCTCACTACGGCCTCTGCGCTATCCTGGAAATCGCCGGCAATTACAGTTCCCGCCTTACCCAGGCCAGGGAAATAGTTGAGAAATACAAAATCCCACAGCCCTATCTTGAACAACTGTTAAACCGTCTATCAAAAGCGGGGATCATAAAAAGTATCCGGGGTAAAAACGGGGGTTATGATATGGCCGCTCATCCCTCCGAAATCACTTTACTTGACGTCCTTGTGGCACTGGAGGGGGAACTGGAACTGTGTAAATGGAGTAATTTGCTTTCAGTTCAGGGAATATTTAACGATATTGAAGATAATATCCGTGAAAAAATGAGTATCTCGATCAATGACTTGTTGATGAGAGAGAAAGAAAACAGATCAGAAATGATGTTTTACATTTAAACAGAATTGATAACTGATCATTTTAACGGGAGTTTGAAAATGAAAATAGCCGAAAATGTCGGAAATCTGATTGGTAATACACCTCTGGTAAAGATCAATAAATTGAATCAGGGCGGATACGCTGAAATCGTTGCCAAGCTGGAAATGTTTAATCCAATGTCCAGTATCAAAGACCGTATTGGCAAATCAATGATAGAAGATGCCGAGAAACGGGGAGTACTAAAGGAGGGATCAGTCATAATAGAGCCTACAAGCGGTAACACTGGGATAGCTCTGGCCTTTATCGCGGCATCGAGAGGTTACCGTCTATTACTGACAATGCCTGAGACTATGAGCATCGAGAGGAG
The DNA here is from genome assembly GCA_035382965.1 of Chitinispirillaceae bacterium. Lineage (GTDB taxonomy): Bacteria > Fibrobacterota > Chitinivibrionia > Chitinivibrionales > Chitinispirillaceae > JAAYIG01. The sequence continues at coordinate 998 of DAOTAZ010000112.1, forward strand.
AAAACTGCTTAAAGCCCTGGGTGCCGAGATTGTGTTAACAGACGGATCCAGAGGCATGAGGGGAGCGATTGCCAAGGCTGAGGAGTTGGCAAGAGAGATCAGCGGATCGTTTATTCCCCAACAGTTCAGTAATCCAGCTAATCCTGAGATACATCGTCAGACAACCGCGGAGGAGATCTGGCGTGATACTGACGGAAAAGTTGACATTTTGGTAAGCGGGGTTGGGACTGGTGGAACTGTGACCGGGATTTCCGAGGTACTGAAAAGCAGAAAACCTTCATTTAAGACTATAGCGGTTGAACCGGATGGTTCTCCGGTACTTTCAGGAGGACAACCCGGCCTACACAAAATACAGGGTATTGGGGCGGGTTTTGTTCCGGATGTGCTCAAGATGGAGCTTCTTGATGAAGTGTTCAGGGTCAAGGATACCGATGCTGGAGATACGGCCCGTGCACTCGCTCGTCAGGAGGGAATACTGGTCGGGATCTCATCCGGAGCAGCACTTTATGCTGCTTTGCAGGTGTCAAAAAGAGAGGAGAACAGGGGAAAACTTATCGTGGTAATATTACCCGATACTGGAGAGAGATATTTAAGTACCTGGTTATTTGAGGAATAAAAACCAGAATGAATTAGTGGAGTGCGCAGATAAAAGAAAAGGTCCAACTTATAAAAAGGATTACAAAAAATGAGCAGACAGTACCGGTTTGAAACATTAGCTGTTCACCATGGTCAGGAGGTTGATTCTACTCAATCGCGTGGAGTTCCTGTATACCGGACCTCATCGTATCTTTTTAAGAATACAGAGCACGCTGCGAATCTGTTTGCTTTAAAGGAACTGGGTAATATATACAGTCGTCTGATGAATCCCACCAATGACATTCTTGAACAGCGGGTGAGTAAACTTGAGGGCGGTGCCGCATCTGTAGCGCTGGCATCAGGGACATCTGCAATATTTTACTCCATTATCACCCTTGCATCGGCAGGGGATGAAATTGTTGCGGCATCGAATCTTTATGGTGGCACATATACAATGTTTGATGCAATACTGCCGCAGCTTGGCATAAAGACCAGATTTGTGGACAGCCGAAACCCGGACAATTTTAAAACGGCTATCAATGACAAAACAAAGGCGGTATTTATCGAAGCGATAGGAAATCCGGTTCTTGACTTTACAGACGTAGGAGCAGTGGCTGAAATTGCTCATGAGAATGGATTGCCACTTATAGTTGACGGGACTTTTACAACGCCCTGCCTTTTGAGAACCATTGAGCATGGGGCTGATATAGTGGTAAACTCTCTGACCAAGTGGATGGGAGGTCATGGGTCCGCAATCGGTGGAATTGTCACTGATGCGGGTGTGTTTGACTGGAAAAAAGGCCGTCACCCGCTCTTTACTGAACCGGATCCCAACTATCATGGCCTGAGGTGGGCACTTGATCTCCCGGAGCCGCTTGCTCCCATCGCGTTCGCTTTGCGGCTGAGAACAGTTCCGCTGAGAAATCTGGGTGCGTGTCTCTCTCCTGACAATGCATGGATCTTTCTTCAGGGACTTGAGACTCTCCATTTGAGAATGGAGAGACACTGTTCCAATGCTGTAAAAGTCGCTTCTTTTCTAAAGAACCATAATGCGGTAGAATGGGTACGATATCCGGGTCTTGAGGATGATCCTTCTTACAAAACTGCCTGCAGGTATCTGAAGAATGGTTTCGGGGGAATGGTGGTTTTCGGTATAAAAGGCGGTTACGATGCGGCTGTAAAGCTGATCGATTCCATTACTCTCTTTTCGCATCTGGCGAATGTGGGTGATACCAAGAGCCTGATTCTGCATCCGGCGAGCACATCACACTCGCAGCTCAGCCCTGAACAGCAGCTTTCAGGCGGTCTGACACCGGATCTTATCAGACTGTCAATCGGAATCGAGAATCCTGACGATCTGATCGAGGCACTTGATGAGGCGTTAAAGAATGCGGCACAGTAGTATGAAGTATGTCAATTCAGGTTTTGTTCTGTAGCTTTTACAAAGGAGTAGTCATGAAATCAAAACTTTTAGTATCGGTAATAGCTCTTTCGATGCTTTTTATTGTTTCTGCATGTGAGAAGAAGACAGAAAAAGCTGGTTGTACGGACCACAAGCATCACTCTGCGTCTGCACATCAAGTAAAAGCGCAGACAGTGTGTCCGGTGATGGGAGAAAAGATAAATAAGGATTTATTTGTTGATGTGGATGGGAAGAGAATTTATGTATGCTGCGACGGGTGTATTGCGGAAGTCAAGGCTGATCCTGCGAAGTATATAAAGAAAATAGAGGAGGCAGGGGAGTCTGTGGAGGTAATCTCTGCAGAGAAAACATCACTGAAGCAGCAGGAGTTCTGTCCGCTCATGGAAGGGAGGAAGGTTAAAAGAGATCTCTATGTGGATCATAAGGGACAAAGGATTTATGTCTGTTGCAAAGGATGTCTTAATGAGGCCGGGAAGGATCCGGAAAAAGCTCTTCAGAAGCTGATCTCCCAGGGGCAGACTCCGGAGAGGATATAGGACAACTGAATTAAATAATGGGTTTTTTTCCGTTCTTCTGATTTTTTATGTCTCTGTGGTGAGATTGTTCAGGTGTATTCACCACAGAGACACTGAGATTTTTCATGCCTCCATACAGCCCTTCGAATCAGAGAAAGGGTCCCTTCAAAAAATTCTAATCAGAAGAATAGGAAGGATCTGTGCCTGGGTCCACGCAACTGAAGAGATCTCAACAAATTAGCGCAACTGAAACCCTGTAATTTATATTGTTTGTTACTCGATATCATTAGGCTTAAATCCGGTTTCTCGGTTAAATCTTTGAACATAGACAGAGCATGCTAAAAGTCACCAGAAAAACAGGTTGGATTTTTGTATTTCTTCCTGCAGTATTCTTCCTTTCAACTATTCATCTGCACTTTAAAAAAGATCTTGTTTTCTTTCCAGGTGAAACAGACCTCGAGTTTACCAGTTATCTTGATACTGCCGGTTCGGGACTGCCAAATGGTACTGTTATTTCAAGGTTTCATTATGACAGTAATGCAATTGATATCGAGTATACATGTGGAAGCCGCAATATCTATCCCTATGCAGGATTTCAGTGGATAGTTAAACCGGATCAGCCCTTCATCAATATATCAGACTACGATCATCTTTCTCTCATCATAGATACTTCTACAACTGAAGAGATTATCATTTTGATTCTGCAGTTCTTCATTGACGGTTTTTCCTCTCTTCAGGACCGTATGACCTGGCGTTATCTTACTCTGGAACTTCCTGTGAAAGAGGGAAAGACCACTTACACAATCCCTCTCAAGAAGTTTCAGACACCCATCTGGTGGTACAATCAGTTTAAAACAACAGAAAAAGAACTGGGTCAACCCGATTTCTCCAGTTTAGGAGTGGTTTCAGTGGAGGAGGGATCGGATGATGTCGGGGTGAGTAAAAGAATGGTGGTAAAGGGGCTCCGTTTCCAGAAAAAGAGTGGTTCTCTCAGGGCTGTTGTAATCTCAGGAATAGTCTTTCTTTATTATATAGTATTGGTGATTATTGTTTTGGTCAGAAAGCGCCTGGCTGTCAGAAGAATCCCGGTGGCTATTCCTTACGAAAAAATTAATCTTGATGGTGAGTTGCAGGATGATGAACAGAAGGTTTTTGAATATCTGGGAAATCACTTTTCAGATCAAACACTCTCACTCTCAAAAATGAGTGATGAAATCGGGGTGTCAGCAAGCAAGATTTCACTCATTATAAAACGCAAATACGATCTTTCATTCAGGCAATATCTGAACACAATCCGTATCTCTGAGGCCAAGAGAATGCTTCAGGAAACCCGGCTTCAGATCTCTCAGATTGCTTACAAGGTCGGTTACACCAATTTGACCCACTTCTGCCGGACTTTCAAGGAAGTAACATCTGTTTCACCTAACACCTTTCGCCAGGAACTCAGCGATTCTAAGATTGAGGCTGATAGCTGACCTCCTTCAGGTCGGGGGCGGAATCGGGATCGAAAATCACCTCTGAGTTGAAATCGTGACTTAACCTGTTAAATCCTTAAGTTACCTCTGGGGTGAATTCGTAACCTGATATCTTAAAATCATCAATCTACCTCTTCATAATATCCTGAAATTACCCATCTCTAAGGAAATGTATCTTCGATCGAACTTCCATTTCTTTCATTTTCAATGAAAAATTCAATATTATTCAATGACTGATGATAGCAGGAAAAATGTATCTCTTTTTTTGGAAAATGTAAAATGCCTAAAAATGCAGGAAATTGCTCCTGAAAACAGCCTCAATTTGCCTCGATTGATACATCTTTATTCTTTTTTCTGACTTCTTTCCCCTTTTTTGAAAATGTAAGACATTAGAAGGGAAACATAATTCATAAATGGTTACCTTTTTATCAGATGTTCAATGCAGTTAAGGTATCACCTTAAAAGAGGAGGCGTTATGAGAGATGGTTTAAGACTTTTGGCAATCTTCTGCAGCCTGATGATCATTGAGTGCGGGTTGCAACTTAAAACAGTCGGGGGAGTGGATCCCTTCACAAAATCATCACAGTCAGAGCTTGATCCGGATGAATACTGGGATGAACGACAGGAAAAGGTTCAAGCCCCGGATGCAGGATCTGGACCTGTTGTGGAACCTGTAATTAAAATACTGAAAGGTGATTTTACATCAGGAAAGTTTGCTTATGTTTATGGGGGCAAAACCGCTTACAAGATGCAGCCTGGAAGTTCGGGTGAAAAAATTCTTGCCTGTTATCTGGATAATAAAGACTATTCCGGTGTTACAGTATCTATGGGGCAGGGGGGGAATATCGATCTTACTCCTTATAGAAAGAGTGGAACTGCGGGTATAGCGTTCTGGGCCAAAAGCGGTCCGGGAGTAAAGACTGTTTATTTCGGTATTATCGATGATGACAGTGATGGAAAAAAAGTGCAGACTAAAGTCAATCTCAGTGATTTTGGTACTATAGATACATCGTGGAACTATTATATGATTCCGATCAGGAAATTTCAAAACAGCGGCTTATACTGGGATGAAACTGTGCGACAGGAGATTTTAAATGATGTAAACTGGTCGAAGATCAATGAGTTCAGATTTTCGGTTAACAAACATGAAAACCGGGTTTCTGGTAATGAACCGGTTTCTTTTTATGTGCATGATATAGCTGTTATAAAGGAAATTCCGGGGTATGTTAATCCTGATGATTACTGGAATGCGTTTCGTTCCGATGCACCCGATATGATTTTGCACGATTTCGATTCAGAAGAAGACCGTAAATGGCAGGTTTCACATGACCCCAAGTCACTGATCAGTATAGAATATGTCAAGTCGACATCACAGGATGGTGGTGGTGATGCGATGGCGATTAACTACAAGCTAAACAGTTGGTGTGATGCGGTTTACAGCTATCGTGACAACAACAGGAAAGCAGAAGTGCGTGACTGGACCAGACACTGGGGTATTAAATTCAACATGTATACGGAACGTCCATATCAGCCCTTGAATGTTCAGATTCAGGATGGCAGTGACGAGCTGTATATAGCATCCACTGGTGGACAAAGGGGATGGTCTGAGATAATTGTTCCTTTCAAGGATTTCATTAAATTTCCCTATTACCAGCCGCCTGAGGCAAAACATAACGGGACTTTTGATCTGAAGGATGTTGTATCTATCGATTTCAAACCATCCGGAGAGGGTACAAGAGCCACTATTATTATAGACAATGTGCGATTAACGAATGATAAGGTGGCAAAAAAGATCAAGGCACCTGAGCAGGTCGCGGTTAATGTAACTGGTTTCCCTGAAAAGGTAGTTACACAGAAGATCAATGAGGGGATTTTTGGTATAAACGCGGTTACCTGGGATGGAGATCTCCTTAGGGAAGAAACTGCAGAGAGGGTAAAGGCCGTGAATCATCACGTGATAAGATTTCCGGGTGGCTTGACATCTGATGAATACAACTGGAAGGAGGTTCTGGAGAAGAAGGATCAACTGGTCGATATCGATGAATTTCTGAACTTTTGCAAAAAGACCAACTCTACACCGATGATAACTGTTAATTATGGATCAGGAACAGTAGAGGAGGCAGCAGAATGGGTGAATTATACAAATAAGGTGAAGAAAGCCAATGTGAAATACTGGGAAGTCGGCAATGAACTCTACGGTGACTGGCATTCTTTTGCCTGTTCAGCGGAAGAGTATGGCAAACGGGCGAGAAAGTATATAGAGGCAATGAAAGCTGTTGATCCTTCTATTCATGTGACAGTTGTGTGGATGCTTACAGGAGATTGGAACAAGATTGTGTTTGAGTATACAAAGGACTTAGCCGATGGTATAAATATTCATCATTATCCTCAGGGGGCAGGCCAGGAGAATGATGCCGGTTTACTTGGAGCACCACAGTCTCTTGATGAAATAATACCGGATGTGAGAAATCAGCTCAAACAGTACGGTGAACCCGGAAAAAAATACCAGATATGGCTTACAGAATGGAACTCCGTTGATTCAAGGCCGGGCCCCCAGACATTAACCATCGTTAATGCCGTTTTTGTGGCTGATTATCTTGGTATGCTTGCAAAGCACAACATAGAGCAAGCATCGTACTGGAATATCCACAACAATATAACAGAACAGGGTGGAGACTACGGGTATTTATCACGGATTAAGGCTCCCGATGGGGATAATGTCCCCAGGCCATCATACTGGGCATTCTCGATGGCGAGCAAGACATTGGGACGGGGATCTTTACTGGAGTGTACAAGCAGCGATCCGCTTGTTAGCTCCTATCTGGCCAGGGATAAAGGGAAACTGTCCATAATGCTTGTCAATAAGTATCCTGAGAGCAAGGCAGAGATAAAAATGAACATCCCGGGTCTCTCAGGTAAAGCAAAAGTAGGACAGCTTCATCAGGATAATGCCTCAAAAGGACCGGAGATAAAGAGCATGGAGATGAAAGATGGAATGAAGATGATATTACCGCCGCTTTCTGTAACATCGATAACACTCGACTGATATTTGTAAAACCGGACCAGCAGTTGATTGCTGGTCCGGCGAGTTCTTCAAGATGATGAAAAATCGGATCGGCCAGCCACAGGGTGGATAAATTAAGAAACAGTATTACTTTAATGTGTTGTTTTGCAGAAAACGGTATTTCGTTTCACAATTTCACCTCTGGGGTGAAATTGTGACTTAACAAATTGAAATGAGACTTTCAGAACTCAAAAATTCACCTCAGAGGTGAAACAAGAACCTTACAGCCCTCATCCCAAAGCAATCTCAGTTTCCTGTCATCTTTATTAAAACAGAAAAACAGGTAAATAATTTCCAAACCCACGACCTTATCTGTTTCCTGATATTACTGTTGTGTGCTATAGCAAAATATTGGACGTGAAGGAAGAATAAGCTGTGGGTACTGTGAATACGGAACTATTATGCGATTGAGTATTATCTCCTCCGAAATAATCTCAATCATTTTAAATCAAAAAAATCACAGTTCAGGACTGTTATTCAAAGGGAATCATAATATCTGAATACTTTTCTCTCGTATTCGGTGTCGATTTCCTGAGATGGTGAATACCTGGGGGCATTTTCGAGCTGTTCCTGGGAGAGGGTGACAAAGATTCTGGAAGATCCCCAGTCGATCTCTTTGACAAAATGAAGTGTCAGCAGTACAAATTCGTCTATGTGGCTGTTTTGAAGATTCACAACAAGGTATTTGATATCCCAATCGGTGTCCTCGATGAGCAGTTCAGCAATCGAGGAGTGGTCTCCATTGAAGGTCTGGACCCTGTAGCCTTTTATTTCCAGGGCACTGCGCAGCACTGTACTATACTGGATCTCCTCTTCCGGCCTTCCGAATTCCGCTTCCAGGAATTCATCCTCTACAGGTTCCTCCGGAAGCATCTCCTCTGTAGTATCACTGAGAATAATTTCGGAGTCTGGAGAGTCAATCTGTCCCTCGATAGGCCTGGAGACATCTGAAAGAAGGATGGGTTCATCGATTCCCTTTACCAGATTTGTCTCTATTTCCGCATCCTGACCCCAGTATTCCGGCCACTCATAGTAGCGTCTCAGTGCGATTTCATGCTGCCTTGAGATGGGAAGATTGATATCGAATTCAGGACTGTTTTTGATTTTTCTGGAGGTGAGTGCTATGTGAATCTCTTTTTCTCTGCTGTTTATTTTCCCGATTGAAAAAGGGGAGATAAGATCCCGTGCAGTACCGGTATTGCTGGTTTCAAGTACAAAATAGCGCAGTACCCATTGCTGATCATCAAAATAAAGATCTCTGCAAGGCCCGATATAGCCATCGATGGCATAGTACAGACAGTCCAGAAGTTGATTACTTTTCCAGATCATATTTGAACACGATGCAAAAAGAGTACCATTTATGCTTCATTCAGCTTACGTTTCCCGTTGTTCCACTGTATAGTGGATTGTCATCCCTACAATTTTCCCCTCCTT
>DAOTAZ010000113.1:0-9484 GCA_035382965.1 Chitinispirillaceae bacterium
AGCTTTCTATTAGCTATGAGATTTACAAACAGTTAATCTTTACCGGACACTACTGTATAGACTTATATATTCTCTAAATCCGGGAATTATACCGATTTGAATCTTTGTCCGATAGAAGGAGGAGCTATGCTTCCCGTTAGAATCCTATTTACAGGGATTATTGTTACTGTCGTATTGCTTGGATGCGGAAAGAAAAAAGTACAGGAAGAGATCACAGATATACCATCACTGGAAACATCAAGTGTTCCCGATATTTTTGATGAGTTCTACAAGGATGAAACAGAAACTCAGGAGATTCCAGAACCAAAGAAAACAGAAAAGCCCGCCAAAGTGAAATACTCCTCCCCATCCGCATCCTACTCTTCTGCAGAGATATCAGAAAGCGGAAGATATGTTCTTCAGGTATCGACAATCAAATCCAGGGTGTTTGCCGATGAGATCGCCGCAAAGCTTAATGAGAAAGGTTTCCCGGCCTATATTGCAGAAGTAAATGATCCCACTCCACAGCTCCCGGGAAAATACTACAGGGTAAGAATCGGATATTTCCAGACTGTATCTGCTGCAAGAAACTACGGTGAATCCGTACTTAACCCGGCAGGATATGATTTCTGGGTTGACAACAAATCCAATGACAATGTGGGTATCGAAGGATACGGAATGGGTGAAGGGGCCTATTACGGAACACCATCTTCAAGCTCATCTTATATGACTACGCCGGCTCCGGTTGCCAGCGAACCTCAGACTATTCAAACTGAACCTGTCTCACCTGTGACATCGACTCCGGCTGATGTACCACCTGCTCCTGCAGCAACCCCGTCACCTGAAATCAGCACATCTGTTGAACCGGCTGCTTCTTCACCTGCTCCGAGCACACCAGAACCAGCACCGGCACCTGAACCGGCACCAGCCAAAAAGGAATCCGGCAGTAATCAATGGGGTGATGAAGAGTGGGAATCTGAGTGGAAATAGTTTAAATTTCGACACGTATTAACAGGGATTGCGGTTTTTACCGGAATCCCTGTTTTATTTTTACAGGAATTTTCAAAAACGGGAGTCATTACTTTTATGCCTGGAGTAGCGCTGCAGAATCTCGGGTGCAGTAAGAATCTAATAGACGGAGAAAGAATCCTGGGATTCTTCCGGTCATCAGGATTTGAACCGGTGCAGGATATGCGTGAAGCAGAGATTATCATAGTCAATACCTGCGCGTTTATCCGTGAAGCCCAGGAGGAAGCGATAGAGACAATTCTGGAATCCGCTTCCTATAAAAAAGAGGGGAAATGCAGAACTCTTGTGGTAACAGGCTGTTTTTCCCAGCGCTACAGAGAAGAAGTTGCCGACCGGTTTCCCGAAGTCAATCTATGGGCTGGTGTTGACGACTGGGAAAAGGTTCTCACAGAACATTTCGCCGGAGGTAAAGTGGTCTCTTTTGAAAGAGAACTCATGGAACCTCTTTCAACCCAGTATATCAAGATAGCTGAAGGATGTTCTCACAAGTGTTCTTTCTGCGCCATACCTTCTATAAGGGGGCCGTTTAAAAGCAGATCCCCTCAGTCTATAATCGAGGAGGCGGTCTGGCTTTACAGCAAAGGCGCAAGAGAGCTTATCCTTGTCGCCCAGGACACATCATTTTACGGACGGGAATCAGGTTTTACCCTCACTGCACTTCTTGAAGAACTGCTCAAGAAGACATCATTCCACTGGATTCGCATGATGTATTTACATCCACAATTCGTTGATGACTCGCTTCTGAAGTTAGTCGCATCAGAGAAAAGAATCTGCCCCTATTTTGACATTCCTCTTCAGCATATTTCCGATCCGATACTGAAAAGCATGCATAGATCTCCCCTTTCGGCAGGTATTTACAAATTAATCGAAAGGATACGGTCTATTGTCCCTGATGCCGCACTGAGGAGTTCATTTATTCTGGGATACCCCGGGGAAAAAGAAAATCACTTCAATGAACTGCGCAAATTTATTGAGTTCGCACGCTTTGACAAGCTTGGCGTATTCCCGTTTTCTCCTGAGCAGGGCACAAGCGCATACAATATGAAGGGACGTCCCCGTACCTCCACGGTTCAGAAACGTTGTGAGGAGTTGATGCTTTTACAGAGGGAGATCAGCAGAGAGATAATGGAAAGTAAAATTGGAACGAGCATTGAAGTTATAGTTGACTCTGTATCAGAGGATCCGGATTACAATTTTGAGGCCCGTTCCAGGTCAGATGCACCGGAGATCGATGGAAAAGTATTCATAAGCAGCGGAAGTTATGCTCCCGGGACTTTTGTAAAAGTAAAGGTTTTCGGTGCCGGAGATTATGATCTTTTCGCTGAGCCTCTGGACAAGGGATGCGATTGTTTATAATCAGGGGCAGGAATTATTTTCTGTCTGCCAGAAGTTTAAAGGAGTTTCAGATATGCCTACATATGAATATGAATGTGAGAAATGCGGACACGTCTTTGAAGAGTTCCAGAGTATCAATGCCAAGCCGGTTGAAACCTGTAAAAAGGAAGGTTGTGGCGGTTCTGTGAGGCGTCTCTTTTCTCCGGGAGCAGGTTTTTTGTTTAAAGGCAGTGGTTTTTACATCACCGACTACCGTTCCGATTCTTACAAAAAAGGTGCCAGCAGTGAAAGCACAAAGGCATCAAGCTCCTCATCCAGTTCTTCATCAAGCTCCTCATCTTCCTCGTCGAAGAGCACAAGCTAGAGCTCTGCAAAATCATGTTTATTGATGAAGCAGTCATTAACGTCAAAGCTGGAGACGGGGGCAATGGATGCTTCTCCTATGAGCGTCTGAAGTACAAACCTAAAGGAAGTCCTGACGGTGGAGATGGAGGGCGGGGCGGTCATATTTATGTTGTGGGTTCCGCGCAAATTCATACTCTCCAGGATACTGCTTACCGCCAGCACTATAAAGCCTCCCGGGGCCAACACGGAAAAGGCTCGAGGAAATTCGGAGCCAAGGGTGAAGACGTCTTCATACCGGTACCACTGGGAACTGTTATATACGATGAGACCAGCAATGAGATAATTGCAGACTGCCTCAAAGAGGGTGAACAGATTATCGTGGCAAAAGGGGGACGCGGCGGCAGGGGTAACGGATCACTGGTGTCGCCCAGAAACCCCAATCCGGAGAGATCTGAACCAGGAAAACCGGGAGAGGAGAAAAAACTCCGTCTGGTCCTTAAGAGCCTGGCTGATGTAGGGCTGGTTGGAAGACCCAATGCGGGAAAATCCACTTTTCTCACAAAAATTTCCAGAGCCCGTCCCAAAATTGCCGACTATCCATTTACCACAAAAGAGCCTCATCTGGGGATAGTAAAGATGCCATGGGGACATGATTCCTTTGTGGTCGCTGACATTCCCGGTCTGATCGAAGACTGCCACAAGGGTAAGGGTTTGGGAATCCGTTTCCTGCGTCATATCGAGCGTACGAAGGTCCTTGTCATTCTGGTAGAATCTTCTTCTGAGGACCCTGTTGCTGATGCAGATGTGCTGATAGAAGAAATGGGACACTACAGTAAAAGTTTATTGGAAAAACCCAGATATTTTATTCTCACTAAAACTGATCTCTTAAGCGAGGATAAGACTCAGAGGATTCCTGAAGGGTGGGGAGCCATGTCTGCTGTGACCGGAGAGGGTGTTAATGAGGTAATCGCAAAGATAAGTGAATTAGTGATCAAGAGCCGCAGAGAGAATCCGGATGTGATTTGCTGAAAACCTCCAATTTCCCGCAGATTTTTCCTTTTCCACACTGAAACAGCCATTTCCTTAAAACGCGATGATGTGCCATTACTACTAAGCAGTTAAACCCATCTCGAAAGGATTGTTTCTATGAAAAGGTTTTCAGGATCTGCGCTATGTTTTCTGGTGCTTTTTACCGCTGTTCAGGGTCAATCAATCAGGGCATCAAAACCGACTCACTATTTTTATACCCCTGCAGCTTACGTCAACCCTCCTTTTCATCTTGTTTTGAGCTTTCATGAGATATCTTTCAGCCTTCCAGCCAATCTTCAGTTGCAGGCATCGATCCTCGATAATATCGGGAGGGTAAATTTCGGAGCAAAATTTGGAATTCTTCAGAACTTTTCTCTGGGGGGCGGTTTAGCGTACAATCTGGTTCACATTGGGAATGGAGTCCATGGAATCACGCATCCGGCCAAACCCAGATTTGGTTTTTTCCTTACTTACGGCTTTGTGCAAACAGAGAAATTCGAATTTGCAGCCACTCCTCACACACAGATTGGAGAGCGGTTCTCCATTGGAGGAGATTTGGGAATGATGCTGACACCGCATGAGTTCTGGTCTGTAATTTTGGAATTCGGTTTATCAGTTGATACCAAAGATGGTCTGGTATATATGAATACTGACGGCGGGCTCAGAATTCATCCGCCAAAGATCCCATTCCTCTCTTTTGACGCCGGGATAGATTTGGAAGAATTTGCGGTAAACAATGATCCATCACCAACAGTAACCGTGTTCTTTGATGTAATCTTTGCGATGAAGGTGCGTTAACCCGGTTTTATCTGTATCTGAATTATCTGCACAGAAACTGCAGGTAATTCAGATGCAGTAACTCCAGAGTGAATCAGTTTTCATCTATCTTGGCGGATGAATTATCAGTTTTTTCACCTTGCTTTTTACTGTTTTCTGAATCACAGGTGAAGTAGCTATTACCTGGTAGAGATAAATATCGGGTCCCAGGAGATTACCGGCCTGATCCCTTCCATCCCATACCTCGCCGTTTCTGGCATTTTTAAAGACCCTGACCACTTTGCCACTGAGAGTGTAGATCTTAATTGCCACCAGCACATTCATCTGATTGTACTGCTGAGCGGTATTGGAGGGATAGAAATAAAACCTTGTACTTCTGCCCATTCTCATAGGATTAGGATAATTAAACACCGGATTGAGAGTAAGGTCAGTTTGATCCGCAATAACCAGTGTGAAAGATCTCCGGGAGAAGTTACCCAGCAGGTCCTTTGATGTGATTTCAAGAGTATACTGCCCTGTTTTCAGAGAATTTTCCTCGAAAGCGATGGTTGCGCTGCCCCTTCTGTAATCACCCTCCCTGAACTGAAATCTGTGATTGATATTTCTTCTGCTGAGAGTGCCCTTTATTTCCATTGTCAAACCTTCATCAGGACCGGTCCCGGAGGCATCTATCCCGCTTTCATCAAAGAAATCGATTTCACACTTAAGCGGCAGTAGTGACACTATTTTATCAGTAAAGCTAGCACCGGCAGAAGCCATCTCAGGATTGTCATAAACGGGGCGGATCGTGATTCTTGGGCCTGAAGTATCATCAATGCTCGAAATTTTTTCAGATCCATGAAACACTATGTCATTTTTAATACCCAGTGCGACACTGCTTTTCCCATCTCTCCAGGCGTATGCAGTCAGTTTAACACCCGGTTTATCAAAAGAGATGTTTCTGGGTACAAGAACGACCTGCTCGAATTTACCATTGCGCACCTGAGTTTTTCCCTGGAAAACCGGTGTCCCTGGAAGCAGATATTTGAGATGGTTTTCAATATTCCCCCCATCTTTACGCATCGCCGAGTCCGGGGAGTTAAACAATCCGATCTGGACATAAGCAGGGCTGTTTCCGGAACCGTAATCCGTGTTGATTGAGCCATTCTCCCGCCTGACACTTCCAGAGATGGTTATTGTCTGCAGAGCCTTAATGGTGTCCACCGATTTGTTCTTACTGTTTTTTACCACAATGTCAACTTTGCCGGATCTCTTGATCATACGTATTGACGGGTCTCCAAGGACACAATATGTGCGGTGGTTCTCGTAAGGATCGATTATTTTGGCCGCAACAAGAGCCATCCCGACTCTGCTTGTGTCTGTTGACTCCATAGCCTTATCAAACAGGAATCCGTAATAGTAGGAAGCAAGGTTCTCATTTGAATTTGCATAAGCCAGCCTGGTGCTGGATACTGCGGCAACAGCCCCAGCATTCTTCGCTTTTACAAACGCTTCTGAAAGGCATTCGACACCGGGGATGTCAAATTTTCCAACAGAGCAGGAAAAGGATAACACCACAGGGTACCTTCTGGAGTTGTACATAGATGAGATGTCTTCATTTCTCAGAATATGCTCATCTGCCCACAAATTATCGGAACCATGGCCGAAATAGTTAACCACTCCCACACCATTATTGATCTCATTAATTATTGCCCTCGATGCCTCAGGCTTTTCCCAGGCATTATCCCACTCGTATTCGTAAAGGTATACTTTTTTCATGTCAATATAAGGCCAGTGTGATTCAATTATACCGGCAACCCGGTCTGATGAAATATGGTGAGGCGTCATGGAAACTATGGGATCCTCCTTGTCTCCCTGCATATCATCATCAGCCACAAACAATGCCCGGTTGCGCCAGTCCCCAAAATCCGCCAGATTTGGATCCTCTGTTTCCTTGATTTTTCTGACTATAGCCTCAGCCTCATCATGAGTGGAACATGGAATACGTCCGATTGCCAATTGCGGATTGTTTCCTTTTTTAGTATAAGTAAAGTAATCCTCGATTACCCTGTCACCGGAATAATAAACAGGAATAAGAGGAGAAGGAGCTCTAATTCCTTTATAATCATAATGCCCGGTACCCATCAGGATTAAAAAAGAGGGTGAACGGGGATTTTTCCAGTTCCTCGAAACATAAGTCACAAAATTCCGGATAGCTGTCGGGTCGGTGTCACCACCCGAAAAGAACCTGTATACATCATTGACCCTGACCACAACCGGCTGAAATCCTACTGAGTCCTTATGCTCAGCCAGATCCTGTGCCTGAGAGAGGAAATCAGGATGCGTAATAATGATAAAATCGGTACCGTTGCTGGTATTTCTCAGGTCTCCGACAGTATACCGGCTCCTGGGAAGATTGGATACGAGAGTCACTTCCGGCAACTGCTGGAGTACCCGCTCGGCACAAATAAAGTACCTTAATCCGGTACCGCCGGTATCCACCCAGTTAACCGACTCTCCCCTTCTATTGCGAATTGTATCTACCAGTGATACATTTTTCTCATCCGCGGATAATCTAAAAATGTAAACCAGATCATCAGTAAGTATCCTGAGGTTATAGCGATGGATAAATGCAGAGTCTGATGAATAAACAGTATAACTTGAAAGAGAATCGGCTGTGAGAGTCCGTTTGTACTTGACCTGCACATCCTTTATCTCGACTGCAGATTTAGTGTTGCCGGGGTCGCCACTGAATGTAATTCTGAAATCACCATTACCGATATCATTGAAAGAATAGTATTCACCTGATCTGCAATTGCTATAAGATTTCTTCCCCAGCGAGATATTGAAACTGCCTCCGGCGATAGGCGGCTGGGTTGTAACTCTAACAAAAAAATCAGAAGATTTAACCGGCTGCGAAAGGTTGAGATTCAAAGAAAATGATGGATTCCGCGAGGAAAGCTTTGCCCAGATCCACTCCAACCCGCCTGTTCTTTCCTCGTCCTTTGTCGGTTGCTCAAGTGAACGCTTGTACATGATCCTGTCAACAAAAGAGTCCAGCGTATCCAAAGCACCTTTTGCTGACTGAAAGACTCCCATGCTTCTGCCCTCACCATTTGACACAGTAAGCCAGTAATTGCGGTAGTCATCATAGCGGTCGAGTCGAAAGATAAATTCGTTTCTCCAGATCCAGTCCGATGCGCCACTTACATGAGCCAGGAAAAAATCATCCTTGTCTACAATGCCATTTCCATTCTTATCAACCCTTAAAAGCGGAACCTCTTCGATACCATCAGGAATAAACCCCTCATCGGCAACAGTATCCGGAAGTTCTCCTTTCAGAGAGGCAAAAAGCTTTACCTTCATAAGAGACACATTCCCAAAGAGTTGAACGATTCTGCTGCCGGGAATTTTCAGAATTCCGTTTTCATTTATTGTCGCTTCGTTTGTACCACTGCGCCCGTCCCCGATTTTAAAACTGTAAACTTTATTGCTGAAACTTAAGGGGAATTTCTCAGCGGCAGTCTTTTTAAGATATCCCCCCGCATACCATCCTGAGGCGACCTTAAAATTACAAACAAGCCTGCTTAACATGCTTTCATAATGAGAACGCCCGGATATTTTACCTATGCTATAATGTGATGGCGGGAAAACAATCCTGCAGTGTCCTCTGGTCACCATCTTCAGTGTGTTTGAAGTCCTGTCGTAAAGGAAAGGTCTGATTACGATCCGGGCAGTACGCATATCGCCAAGCTGAGAATAAACAGGCTGAGATATCCACTGGGAAAACTTTACTTCCGGCTGACGTTCCCCGGGACTGTCCGGATGTACCTCAATCTGGTTGTTCAGTCTGATTGTCCTGAATTCTTCAGCCACAAAGTTTACCGAAATGTCACCTTTCGGAGGTACTCCGATCAATACAGTGTAACCAGGTATAGCCGGTTCACCGCTTCCACCTGTCACTGTGTTCTGTCCATTGAAATAAAGCTGGGTATAGAGTTGTCCCTTATGCAGAACAGAGAGAGTATCAACTTCTTCCATCACCCAGTTGAAGGTACACCTTTCAGAAGTGTTTTCAGTCACAGTTACCTGTGCTGACAACCTGGTAAACAGGCATAAAGCGAGAAGCGTCCAGATTTTTTTATGCATTCGAATTTCAACTTAAATGGTTAAATGTTTTTTTGCCGGTATTTGTTACCTGGACAGTGTGTAAAGATAAAAATAATCTCTGGTCTTAAAAAAGCCGAAGAATATGGGCAGGAGAATCCGGGAGAGCAAAGCGACTGCAGCCTGGGGTGGTAAACACCCGAAGAATTGAGCCTATAATCCTCTTAACATATGGCTTATGCCTTAGCGCACCATCCCTCTTCACCGGAGCCATGATGGCGCGCAATCTCAGGTTTATTTTGCACAACAGGCAAGATTATGCACCGTAAAGGTTTTTGCGCACCTACTTCTGAACGATCACACCCTGAGATATGTTATGACGAGGGGATGCGAACCTGATAATATACATGCCTTTTGCACCTGAAGACGCCTGCCATGCAGTAGATGCATCAACATCAGCAATGCCCAGAAGTTTTCCATTCACTGAGTAAACCTGAACGTGAGCAGGTAATTTCGATTCAATCGAGATAAATCCAGGTATACTCTGGCAGGAGAAGATGCTCTGTTTTGATGAACCCGTAACAGGCTTAAATTTCACACCGACATTCCTGGTGCCGGAGGTCATCACGTAGATATAATTATTGGGTGTGTATGCATAAGCGATGGGGCCATACTCCTTTGTTTCCCAAACATATGACGTGTTGGTGGTGTTAGAAGTGATCTTGACAAGAACGGCCTGAAACGAGCCCAAACCGGTAATTACTGTCCCTTCCGCAATAACTTTAGCATTCTGTGTCTGGGAGTAACCGCTTACAGTATACGTAGAGCTCCATGTCTTACCCACATAATGGGGCAACCCCATGGGCAAATAGGGAGAGTTTGTAGTTTTATACCCATCTGAAAT
>DAOTAZ010000114.1:0-7331 GCA_035382965.1 Chitinispirillaceae bacterium
TATCAATTCCGATACCGACACCGATTCGGGGAACGGATATCGCTTGACAAACAGGCGAGTCCTCGTGACAGTTACCGGGATTTGAATTATTTTTGCCTTATGAACCGGATACTTTTCTTACTGGCTTTAATCATTCCTGTGTGCAGTATCATGGGTTGGGATGAACTGGAGCCTGGACTTCAGTGGAATATATTCCGCTCTCCTCTTTATCCTGACAGTGTAAACACGTGTATAAGGATATTAAAAATTGATCCTTCCAGATTTCATCTTCGGGTGCTGAGTGTTTCCGCTCCCGGGCAGGAGAAACTTCTTTCAACAATGCAATGGTGTGAGAAGGAAGGGCTTGTGGCCGCAATTAATGCAGCGATGTATCAGACCGATTACCGGACCAGTGTCTCGCTTCTGAAAACACAATTATTTGTAAATAACCCCAGACTTTCGGGCGATAAGACGATTCTGGCCTTTGACCGGAGGACAGCCGGATTTCCGGCTGTAAAGATAATTGACAGACAGTGCGAGGATTTTCAGATCTGGAAAGACAGGTATGGCTCTTTCGTGCAGAGCATACGCATGATTTCCTGCACCGGAAAAAATGTATGGGCCAAAAATCTTCCCAGATGGAGCATCGCGGCAATAGCTACCGATAAATCAGGACATATTTTAATGATACACGTTGCTCTGCCGCACACTGTACATGAACTGGCCAACATACTGCTTTCTCTTCCGCTGGGTATAGAGAGGGCAATGTATCTTGAGGGTGGTTCAGAGGCTCAGTTATCAGTTGTAAGCAGAAAGAAGAGGATCGAAATCGCTGGTATGTACACTGGAACCGGTTATTCTCCGGTGGCTGCACCGGCGATACCGAATGTAATCGGAGTAGCCAGGGGAAGTTGGCCTTTGTCATCCAAATAGTAGAATTTTGTGATTTCCTGAATCTTCATCAACTTTTTAAATTCTGGACGAAAGAAGATTTTCAAGGAAAAATCTTTTTTTTGCCGTGTAACTATACTAAATTTAAACATTCATGACTTTATTGCACCTGAGGTCATATTCTTTTCATCATTACCCTGCCATCGTACACAGCATTGAGAGCGGATTCATTGACGAACTGGTTTAAGGGAGAATAATGGAAAGAATGGATTTCCGCAAAATTTCTTTGTCGCCTGCCAGATGCGGGGCGGATCTCTCAAATGGAAGTGAACGAGCTTCCTATGTTCCCATGAAACACATTTTCAAGGTACTTAAGCGGCCTCACCGGGCTGTAAACCTCATGTTTACATATTACCCCTTTGACAAAGGCTGGCCGAAGCGCGCGAGTGAATTGGTAAAGTGGAAAGCCGGGATGGGGCAATGGGATCTTCCCTATGATGATTATGAGGTGTTTCTGGGGGGAGAAGGAGGCTCTCAGGGTGCTGAGGTCTTCAGGCAGTTTCGTGATGTGCGCAGATATGGTCAGGACATCAATTTCACACTTACCATAGACTTGAAAGTGCCGGTGAAAGGGCTCAGAGCCATTGCACGTGACCTGAGGCCTTATGGGCGCGTGTTTTTCAGGATTAATCATGAGTGTAACGGCAACTGGTTTCAGCACAACAAACGTTACAGTTTTAAACAGGTAAGCGACTTTTTCTGCAAATTCCACAATATCATTAAAGAGGAAGCTCCTCTTGTGCAGACTGTTTTGTGTGTAAACGGATGGGACTCTGTAGAGATGATGCATCTGGGGATACGCGAACTGGGGGGAGCTGTCAGAACCGCAGACATCCTTGCGCTGGATAAATACATCTCTCTGCATTTTGGCTGGCCCAACAAGTTCAGAGATGATCCAGGTGTTTACAATAGATTATCTGTTAAGGACTGGTGGGAAAACGTCAAATTCAATTACCGGGAGATCTGTAAATCCAGAGGAAGTGACTCTTTTCCCTTTACTCTGCCTGAAATCAATGCGGATTCGGATGTGGACGGGTATTATGGACAGGCAAGGAAAATCACAGAGGTCTATGATCTGATCAAGACAGAAAGACCGGATTGGCTCCATGCTATGACACTGTATCAGTTCAGAGATCGCGGGGGGCTGGGGCTGGAGCTGGAAGATCGAAAGACTCACCAGTTTATCAGACGTCTGCCATCATGTGCTGCTTACCGGAAAGCGGTTTCCGATCCATACTACAATCCTGGAATTATCGAAAAAGGAGTTCTCAAGCAGAATGGGTCGCGGTTGAAGCTGAGGTGGTATAATTCTGAGAAGGCGGATGGTATAAGGATAACCGGAAGAAGGCCACTGAAGTCTTTGAGAGCGAAACTGGAACTGGAGAAGGGTAATTATATCATTCAGGCAAATGGCAGATGGCTCCATACTGCAGGCGGGGAAGTAGACCTGAAAAGCTATCTGGAACCTGGTTCAAAGTATTCCATAAATGTTTTCGCGCCTCCTGCAGAGGGAGTAAACTCAATTGGACCGGATGGCGGATATCTGCCCTATTATCAGACGGAATTGAGCAAAACCCCTCAAATTGTTTTCTGATTCGTGTGTATTTGCTATTCGGACCTTCTATTAAATATCTTCTAGAAGACCAGAATTTCAGGCGATCTGTTTCCGGAATATGAAAGGAGATTATTATGTTTAATGTTCTGGTGGCTGATTGCGATTTGGATTCTCATGAGTTAGTCGATGATATCATCGAGATTCATTTCAAGAATGTCAAGATAGACCGGGCCCTCAGTTATGAGAGTCTTCTCAATAAGATTCAGACTTCAGGCCAGCAGTATGATTTGATTCTGCTCAATCCGGATACCGGCAGTGAAAATGGAAACGATATCGTTGATCTCATTCAGAAATCTTTTCCGGAACTGATGGAAAGGATAATACTTATAGCTGATCCACAACTCGAGAGTTCTCCTGTCGCCAGGTCTCTTCCTGTTATCTACAAGCCTTTTTCACTGGATAATTTCAGTGAAAAGATCAAGCAGGTTTGTGCCTGTTCTATTTAGGATTGAATGACTAAAAAAACAAATCCCGGCACTCTTTCTGTCTGTATGATAGTGAAGAACGAGGAGCCGATTGTGGCTCGCTGCATAGAGAGTGTCAGGGAGGCCGCTGATCAGATTGTGGTTGTAGATACCGGCTCATCCGATTCCACCGCAGAAGTCGCAGACAAGGCAGGTGCTGAAGTCTACAGTTTCCCCTGGAATGATAATTTTTCTGATGCCAGAAACGAGTCGCTGAAGAGAGCGACTGGTGAGTGGATACTGTGGCTTGATGCGGATGATATTGTCGCGCCAGATTCGATACCTCTTTTATGTAAACTTAAAAAACAGAAACCGGATAGGGTGCTGGCATTTACGGTCCGCAATGAGCGTCCGGGAAACACCGGGACAGAGTTTGTTCAGGCACGGATGTTTCCCAACAGACCTGATATCTTTTTTGAGCGGCGGATACATGAACAGATGATGCCCAGTGCAATTCGTGCGGGACTGACCATGGAGAGCCATCCTGTGGTTATTGAACACCATGGGTACGCTGATCCCGCAGCACTAAGAGCCAAGGCGAAGCGAAATGTTGGTTTACTTCTTCAGGAATATCAGCATCTGGCAGGGGATCCGGTTATCACAGTAGAGATCGCTGACTCTTATCTGCTGATGGAAGAGTATGATGATGCGGTAAAGTGGTACAAAGAGGTGCTGAAAATTCCGTGTTGCCGTGAATCATCACCAAGTATTGCTGGTCAGGCTCTGCTTGGATTAGGCAATATCTTAAACAAGCAGGAGAAGTTCTCTGAGGCTATAGAGTATCTGAAAGAGGCATCTGAAATCTCTCCCTGGCGCACTGATACTCTTTTCAGTCTTGCTGTGGCTCAGGAGATGAGCGGAGAGATCGGGGAAGCCATATCGACTCTTCGCAAAATATGCACTTCAGAGGCAAGACCGGGTCAGGTCGGAGTGGATTTCAGGGCAGCAAGCATCAAGGCGTATCTCAGGCTTATCCGGATTTTAACTGAACAGAATCGTCTTGATGAGGCTTTTGCTGCAATTCAAGATGCGCTATTGAAACACGGTGATCGTCCTGAGATAAGAAACATGGCCGGCAAGTGCTACCTGAAAGCCGGAAAGCTCATTGATTCACTCCATGAATTTGAGAAGAGTATAAAAATAATTGTGGAGGGTAATCTTGAAGCATATCTGGGGTTGTGTGTTATTTACCGGATTGCCGGAGTATTCGAGAGGGTAGGGGAGACTCTTGTTGCGATTTCGCCTTTGTTTGGTGATAATCCCAGGTTTATGGTTTTCAGCAGTTTTATTTCCGGACAGACAGATTCATCTGTTGAAAACTACCATACTGTTCTTGAGGATCTTCGCAGAGAGTTTTTTTATACCTTCTGATCATCCCCTCCATCTTCGGAATCGGCATCGGTATCGAAGTGCTTCAAAAAGTAATACTCCTTTAACCAATTGAATCAAGGTCAATAGCGCATGATAGCCGCAGCCGGTGTCCTGTCCGGCATGTCCTCGGGTTCTACGATGTAAACTGTTCCGCCACGCAGCATGGTGTTTATAGCCGCTTTATCAAGCAGGTCTTCATCACCTGGTTTTTTCTCATCGTGAACCTCAATATCCAGCTTGTCCTCCTTGAATTTTCCCCAGACATTCGTGGTTCCGTTTTTGATGAAGAGAGTCCAGATTCTTCCATGCATCGAACCTGACACTATTGTTTTCAAATCATTTACTGCTATCGGTTTGTGTTCACCGGAGAGCTGCTTGTAGAGGTTTGTGTCACGCAGGCGGTTGGATTGGAAGAGGGGTTCTACGGTGGGCCAGGCCAGATGAAAGATCTCCTCTTCGGTCAAGTTCTGAGGATCGATCTGAATTCCATCTTCGACAAGGTTCCAGTATTGATTAGCTTCTTTGTAGAGGGAGTGGAGGTAATCGGTTCCGATAAGAAGCAGAGGGGCATTTGTGTTCTGTATAATTTCAGTCACGGCTTTACTTACCTGGTCGTAATAGGTTTTTATCATGGCTTTTCTGTTGTCTGTGATTCGTCCGTATCCAAAAACAGTTATGTTGTTATTGGAGGCCATCGATGGCTTACTTGCGAACTGAGTTCTGCTGTCCATGATATCAAACTGCAGGGTCTCTCTAATGCCTGCAGGAATCTTATCGGAACGAATCTGGAAAAAGGAAAATCTGGAGCCGGCAAAGAGCCGGACCCCATTGATGTTCAGGTCAAGGAGGTAAAACCTGGTGTTACCTGTAAGGGAGGATAGGATGGGTTTGAGGTGAAAAGAAGGAGCTATGTTTGTGATCTGGTGAAAAGAGACGGGAAGTCTGTAGACTTTGAAGATTCCAAGGGCGATAAAGACTGCCAATCCATCACCTTGTTTCTGCCAGAATGACTCATTTTCCAGGAGTCTCTTTGCCGGATCGAGAAGTGTTGCTGCTTTTGCACGCCTAAGCCCCCGCTCCATGAGCTGCTTTTCTGCTTCATTTACCTGATTCTTAAAACGGATTGGATTCTGCTGCATTTCTGCCCCGTTTCTGATAGTGGGCAGATAGATGGAGATACAGTTATCAAAATGAACGGAAATCAATTCCCGAAGATCATCTTCTGTAAACAGATCCACGATTGTCTCCCTTTCTTTTGTACATAAATATAAAGATGCAACGGTTATGCCAGAGAGATGCAAGTATCTAATGGCCTGTGAATTGCATCAAAAGATGTCAGTTCTTACTGAACAGGTATTCACACAAGGACTTGGCGATGCAAGGCAAAAGTGATCAATCAAACAACAGGGAAGGCAGAGTCTCCAATCTTTCTTTGCCTCAGGTGATAAAAGAAATCTGGGCACAGTTCTCCAGATTGATGAGGAAGGAGATCGAGCTGGCTAAAACAGAGTTACGGGCTGACATAAGATCAGAAGTTGCCATGCTAAGCGGCCTGGGGATAGCTGCGGTTCTGGTGCTACTAACCATAAGCATGCTTCTGGTTACTCTGATTCTTGCTCTCTCGGAGATTCTTCCGGGCTGGGCAGCGGGACTCATTGTCAGCGGAGTTCTTCTGCTGCTCAGTGCCATTGTGGCAATTATCTCCTGGAGAAAACTGGTAAAAGTTCCTCTGAAGAGGACACGTGAGGTTCTGGAGGGAGATATAAAATTTACAAGAGGCAGGTTTGCATGAATCTGGAGCACGATCACAGCAAAGCTACCCCATCACGGGAATCGGATCTGCTTGAAGGAGAGGTGGAGAGTATACTCAACGATATCACACTTCTGCTCAGAGAATTGACCAGCCGGATGCAAAGGACAGTCTTTATTTTGTTTCCTCTCTTTTTTGCAATTCTTCTTATAGTGGTCATATCGATGGCGGTTTGTTTAAAAAAAAGAAGCTCATCGGTGTGTTCCTGATGTATCATAATCAATATGAATTACCTGGCACATCTTTTACTGGCCAAACAGGGGCAGGGCAGTGCTATAGGAAGTCTTCTGGCAGATTTCACCAGGATTCCTTCAAGCAGGCTAAGTCTGCATTTCGAGGAGGAGATCGCCTCAGCCATAATTCTTCATCGCAGGATCGATTCCTTTACCGACTCTCATAGCGATGTTGCCTCTGCCTGCCATCATTTATTCAGGAAATATCGCCACTGGTCAAGAGTGATAATCGATATTGCCTTCGATTACTTTCTTTCAAAACACTGGAGCTCATACAGTGATTTTCCTTTCGATGATTTTATCAGGCAGTCCTACAGCTATCTACGCGATCTTCCTCCCGGGATGCCGGTACGATACCAGACATTTACTCAGAGGCTTATAAGCCATGATGCCCTGCGGGCCTACTGTGGAATCGAGCAGCTCAAAATTGTATTCGATAGACTTCAGAACCGTATTAACAGCACTGTGTTGATTTCAGGGGCCTGGGAGGACATCGTGGAACATCATGAGGCAATTGAGTATCATTTTCACTCCTTTTTTCCTCAGGTGATTTCTTTTGCTGATGGGGAGAAGGAGAGGATGGGGAGTGTTACCTCCGGGGTGAAACAGTGAATTAACTGTAAAAATCGCTAAGTTACCTCCGGGGTGAAACAGTGACTGAACCTGTTAAATTCCTGAATTACCCCTTGATAAAACATGATTATGCTGAGTCTCCTCCAGGATGAAATTGTGACTTAATTTTTGAGTCGCTGATCTTCCTCCGGGGTGAAATAGTGAATTAACTGTAAAAAAATCGCTAAGTTACCTCCGGGGTGAAACAGTGTCTGAACCTGTTAAATTGCTGAATTACCCCTGATAAAACATGATTATGCTGAGTCTCCTCCAGGATGAAATTGTGACTTAATTTT